>JAKPNJ010000309.1 GCA_029548445.1 Bacillota bacterium
TTCCCGGACCAGGGTGTCGGGATCCTGTGTCATGCGTCCATGCCTCCATCCTCTAGCCGATTTCCGGCCCGTCCGCCTACACGCCAACCGGCAGCGAACATGTCACGAGCATAGCATGAACTTGTCACGGAAAGGATTCGAAGATTGTCATCCTTCCGGGCTGATTACTGATGATTGAATTTTTCATATTATGTTATGAAAACGTGTCGATTTTGATATTTTTTCATGATACAATATGACAAAAGGAGGGTCATCCCATGGTGCGACGGACACGCTATCTGAGCCAACTGGCGAAACTGAAGGACCAGAGGCTCATCAAGGTTGTGACGGGCGTCCGCCGATGTGGGAAATCCACCCTGCTCCAACAATTCCAGGATGACCTGCTGGCGAGCGGCGTCTTGCCCGATGCCCTGGTATCGATCAATTTCGAGGATCTGGCCAATGAGCCGCTGCTCGATTACAGGAAACTGTATGCGCATGTGATGGGCCTTGTCGTGCCGGGTCGGATGACCTATGTCTTCCTGGACGAAGTCCAGAGTGTACCGCAATTCCAGAAAGCGGTCGACAGCCTGTTTCTCCGGGAGGACATCGATGTCCACATTACGGGATCCAATGCGCGGATGTTGTCCGGCGAACTGGCGACATTGCTGTCCGGACGGTATATTGAGATTTCCATGCTCCCGCTCTCTTTTGCGGAATATTTCGGATGGATCGGCGGGGATCGGCGGGACGCCTGGAGCGCCTACTTCCGGAACGGTGGATTCCCCTATGCAGCCTCGCTGACGGATGACGGGATTCGCCGGGATTACCTGGCGGGCATATACCATACCGTGTTGCTCAAGGACATCGTTGCAAGGAAGAGAGTCGGCGATGTCATGCTTCTCGAAAGTGTCGTCCGGTTCCTGTTCGACAATATTGGCAACATCGTTTCCTCCAAGCGGATTGCCGACAGCCTGAATTCCCATGGCAGGAAGACGACATCCGTAACGGTCGAAAGCTACATCGAGGCACTGACAGATGCTTTCGTGATCTATCGGGCTGGGCGATACGATGTCAAGGGCCGACAACATCTCAAATCCCTCGAAAAATACTACCTGGTGGATGTCGGGTTTCGCAGGCTTCTGCTGGGGGAACGCCTCGGAGATGTGGGCCACATCCTCGAGAACATTGTATTTCTCGAGCTCCTGCGCCGTGGATATTCGATCTCGATCGGCAAGATGAACGACGGAGAGATCGATTTCATCGCGGAATCGAACGGCGAGCGCACCTACTACCAGGTGGCGGCCAGCATTCTCGATCCCGCGACGTTCGAAAGGGAGATCCGACCGTTGAAGCGGATCAACGACCACTTCCCAAAAATCATTCTTTCCCTTGACGAACTCCCCATGGGAGATGCCGGCATCCGACAGGTCAATGTCCTGGATTTTCTTCTTTCGGAATAGGATCAAAGGCCCCGTCCCCCGATCTCCCGCAGGTCCTGGCCGACGGTTCAGGGCACCTCGTCCAGGTCCCAGGCCACACCGTCGACGGCCGGGTCCGGCTCGGTTACCGG
>JAKPNJ010000319.1 GCA_029548445.1 Bacillota bacterium
CACTGCCGGACAGGATGGCCAGGGAGTGGTTGGCCCCGGCGGCCATCCGGTCATCCCGGGTCCCGAAGCCGGACCAGGCCTCTCCCCACAGGGCCGCGGCGGCCGGGCGAACGGCGCCCTTCTCGTCGTAGTCCGAATACAGCCGATCCCCCACGGACTGGAGCGACACGGACGGGATCCCCTGGCGTTCCAGCCGATCCAGATTCCGGGCCAGCCAGTCGCTCCCGATGACAGGCGAAACCAGGAGGTCCCGGCGGGCGTCGTCCCGCAGGTTGGTTTCCAAATTGTAGACAGGCCGGTATACCGGAAGGCCCATGATCCCCCGGGCGGCCTGGCCGAGACCCCCGAACAGCCAGCTCCGCCGCTGCAGGAGGGTGGGCTCCACGGAGAGGAAGACGCGACCTCCCTCCGGAAGCGAGTCCTGCAGGGCCAGAAGTCCCCGGACACCACCCAGGGAGCGAAGGATCGCCCCGGAGCGGAACGGGTCGTGATCCACTTCCCCGACCGTGGCGAAACGATACTGGACGGACAGGGGACCGATCCCGGCCTCCACCAGCGTGGCGGCCAGGTCGGCAGCCTCCCCGAAAGTCGTCAGGGACACCCGGCGGGACAGGGGGATCCCCAGGAAAGGCTGTCGCTTGCGAACAGCGCCGTAAAAATCCAGCAGCAGGTCCTGCCTGGGTGGTGCCCCCTCCGCCAGGCCGGGATGTTCTTCCAGCAGCTGGCGGCGGTATTCCGCGGCCAGGTCGGGATAGGAGACCGGCCGGTCCATCCTGAGGAAGGTGTACTCCACTGCCAGGTCCCCCAGGGACCGGGGGGTCTTGTCCAGGACCAGGTACTCCCGGTCCTTGCCGGTATTGTCGACGACGGTGAACGTGTCGGATCCCACCAGCTGGAACTGGCAGTAGGCCAGGTTGTGGAGGCTGCGGCCTCCGCTGACGCTGGCCCGGACGGTGGCCAGGGCGTCTCCCGACAGGATCCGGGCCAGGAGTCCCGACTGGCCGGAATAGGACCCGAAGGCCGGGAACCGGGCCGGCTCCATGACCGGCACATGGGCAGCCGGCGCCACGGCGTCATCTTCGCCATACAGGCGCCCGATGAAGTCCCCGGCCAGGGACTTGCCGTTGTTCCACCGGATCAGGCCCCCCGACCCGGAGGGGACCACCAGGCCGCCGTCCTCGTCCGGTCCCCCGGCGCCGAACAGCGGCACCAGGGACACCGCCGTGACCCGGTCCGTTCCCTCCTGTCGAAGCGAGTCCGTCGGGAAGATGACCCGAAGCCGCCCGTTGGCCAGGGTGACCCGGAGTGCCAGGGTGAACTCATTCTCCGGGAAACGGTAGGTGGCGAGGAACCCGTTCTCCACCGCTTCGTAGGATGCGCCGCCGGCCTCGACGCTGCCCGACCAGGTATCCGTCACCTGGGTGGACCCGTCCGAGGTGACATATTCGACGATCATCAGGGAATGCAGGGCGGTTTTCCAGATGCCCCGGGCCACCGGGTCCCCTTCCCAGCCCTCCGGGCCGCTTCGATACACCTGCCCATCAGCCGGGCGGGTGACGGCGAACTGGCCCTCCTCCACGTCCAGGTCCAGGGCCAGGCCGTCAGTTTCGGCCAGCCGGTGGAGGCCGTCCGTCAGGGCTGTCCCGGCCGGGACGGCGCTGTCCGCTCCCATGGGGACGGCCGGCATGGCCAGCAGGAGGAGAAGCCCCAGCAGCATGGCTTGCCGCAACCGCGGCCGGATATGCGGCCGGGCGGGGGGCCGCAGGGAAACAGGGAGAATGGGATTGCGTCGCTGCATGGCGTCTCCTCGCGTCGCCTACCGGAACCGGATCGCGTATTCCTGGTAGACGGTGGTGAAGAATCCGACGATCTGCTGGACCAGGCTCAGGGACAGGATCAGCAGGATGAGGAGGACCAGGATGCCGAACACCGTGGCCAGGATGGCCGACAGGGTCTGGGGGATGTTGTACTGGTGGACCGCCTCCAGTCCCTTGACCAGCAGGAAGGCCGACCAGGCCTGCCCGAGGACGAGGAGATAGGTCAGGAACACCGCTTCGTCCTGGGCCAGGAGGTTGCTGAGAAGGGTCCCGGCCAGCAGCGCGGCCACATAGGGCTGCAGGGAGTACGCCACCACCACCAGGATATCCCGGAACCGGCCCTTGCCGTCGAACAGGGTGGTGACGGCCCAATTGACGGCGGCGAAGGCGATGGCCAGGCCGAAGGACTGGGCCAGGAAGGCCAGGATGTTCAGCTGGTCCAGGCGGGTCTGGGAATTGAAGATGAAGCCCGTGAGCTGCCGGTGGACCACCAGGGCCACGAAGAAGAGGAGGAGGAGGACCCCGGCCGCGGGCAGGCTCTGGCGCTTCCGGTCGAACAGGTCCGTGAAGCCGTCGATGGGATGGAGCGGGATGGCCGCTGCCTCCCGGAGATCCCGACGGGCCCGGAGGGCGAGACGGCCGGCGGGATGGGCTTCCATCCGGGCACCGAGCCCGGAGACGGCAAGACGGCGCCGCAGGACCCCGAGGCCGAGCAGCAGGAGAACAACGCCTGCCAGCCCGAGGACCAGCCAGGTGAAGGTCTCCCGGAACACTTCCTTCCGCCGCTCCTTGAACGCCTGGCTGTACCCGCTGACATAGGCGGCGATCCGGAAATTCCGGAGGGCCTCCCCGTATCGGCCGGCCTCGAAGGCCGCCTTGCCCAGGCCCACATACGCGATGTTGTAGTTGGAGTCCATGGCCAGCACCTGCCGCCAGGGCTCTACCGATTCCCGGTGATACCCGTCGTTGTAGAGGGTAATGGCCTCCCGGACCGCCTGGCCGAACTCGGTCCGCCGGAACTCGGTCATGGCGCCGGTGTTGCGGTCCAGGACCAGGACCCGGTCCCCGACGCTCTCCACGGCGGTGGGGTTCATGAACAGCCCCAGCTGGTTCCCGATGCCGCCGAACACGAACATCAGGTTGGCCTCGGCGTCGTACTGGAACACCCGGCCCCGGGTCGAGTCCAGGCAGAACAGGAACCCGTCCCGGGAGGCGTCGATGTCCGACAGGCGGGTGGAAACCAGCATGCGGTTGTACACATAGGGGTTCATGTCGCCGAACCCGCCCTGGAAGCTGTTGCCGGCGTGGGTCTCCAGGATGTTGAGGCCCAGGGAGTTCAGCTTCCGCACCCGGTTCACCGGGTCGTTGGACGAGGCGGTGACCGAGTAAATGAAGCCCTCGGCGTCCAGGTCGAAGGAGCTGTACTCCACCGGGATATAGTTGGCGAGCTTGTTCCGGTTCTCGTCGGAAAAGATGGACTTCCAGAACCGGTCTGCCAGGAGGCGGAACGTGACTTCCACCCGGTTGCTGCCGAAGAACCCCAGGAATTCCCCCTGGGGCGAGTACATGACAGCGCCGCTGTATATGCCGGTGCAGATGACATAGGTGATCCCGGAGGGATCCCGCAGGACCTTCTGCGGACGGAACTCCTCCTTCTGCGGATAGAGCTCGGAGGCGGGCTTCCGGAATTCCTGGAGGATCCGACCTTCCGGGTCCAGGACCACGACCCGGGAATTGGAGGTATCCGCCACGAGGATCGTCCCGTCCCGGTCCACGAACAGGCCCTGGGGGTTGTTCAGCGGGGACGGGGCGCCGTCCTGCGATATGTCCGCGAGGACCTTCCGAACCCGGTACCCGGCATCGGCCAGGATGATCCGGTTGTTGCCGCTGTCCAGGATCGCCAGGTCCCCGTTCTCCAGTACGAAGAAGTCCGCGGGACTCCGCAGGGGACCGACCCCCATCTCTTCGCCGAACACGATCCGGGTCGCCTCGTAGCCGGACGGGCTGGGAACCGCCTGCCGCCATTCGTCATAGGTATACGGTCGGTAGGCCGTGTCGCCGCCGGAGGCCGCGACCTGGCCGGACGGGAGCAGGACAGCCAGGAACCCGGCCAGGAGGACGGCCGGGAGGGCGAGGCGGCGGGAGGACGCTGCGCGCATGCCGGACATCCTCCTCACTTGATCCCGGAATGGGCCATGGTTTCGATGACCCGGCTCTGGGACACGACGAAGGTCACGATGGGCGGGATCATCATGATCACCGCCGCCGCGGCGCCGATGCCCACCCGGGCGATGCCCCCGGCGGAGATCTGCCGCAGCAGGGTGGGCACCACCTTGAGCTGTTCGCTGTAGATGAACTCCAGGCCCTCCCGGCTCCAGATAGCCTGGAACGAGAGGATGACCAGGGTGAGCCAGGCGGGCTTGACCGTGGGCATGACGATCCGCGCATACACGAGGAAGGGGCCGGCCCCGTCCACCCGGGCTGACTCGATGACGGCGATGGGGACGGTTTCCATGTACTGCTTCATCAGGAACAGGCCCAGGGGCGCCGCGAACATGGGGAGGATCAGGGCGCCGTGGGTGTCGACCAGGTTCATGCGGGACAGGACGATATAGAGCGGGATGGCCGTGACTTCATAGCTGAACAGCAGCATGGCCACAATGGTGGAGAACAGGACCTTCCGGCCCCGAAGGCTGCCCTTGGACAGGACGAAGGCGGCCATGGAGCAGAACACGATCTGGCCCAGGGTGGCCGTCACGGTCACGACGACGCTGTTGGACAGGTAGCGGCTGAAGGGAACCCAGAGGCTGTTGGCGAACCGGCCGATCATCCGGAAGTTCTCGAATGTGGGGTTCCGGACGAAGAAGCGCGGCGGGAAGATGAAGATCTCCTCCATGGGCTTCAGGGACTGCATGATGGCATACACGAAGGGCAGGCACATGAAGGCTGCCACCACGATCATGAGAGAGAAGATGCCCAGGTCGCCGCCCATGGAGCGGGAGACCCGCTTGCCGGCCCGGGCGCCGAACACCTGTTTCAGGATGCCCATGTCCGACTCCTTTCAGGCCGCATACCGCGACAGGATTTTCGAGATGCCCCGCTTGAGCAGCAGCATCGTCAGGAACAGCAGGGTGGCGATGGCCGAGGCGTAGCCCATCTCGAACCGGAGAGTGCCGTAGTCCTGCATGTGGAGCACGATGGTGTGGGCGGCGTAGTCGGTGCTGGGGAAGCCCGCCAGGGCGCTGCAGACGTTGCTGACACCGAAGGAAACTGCGATCTGCATGACGGCGCCGAACATGAGCATGGGTCCCATGGAGGGCAGGGTCAGCTTGACGAATTCCTGGAACCGGTTCCGGATGCCGTCGATGGCGCCGGCCTCGTACAGGCTCGGGTCGATGCTCTGGAGCCCGGCGATGAAGCTCAGGAACCCGACCCCCAGGGACAGCCACAGCTGCACCAGGATGATGATGGCCAGGCTGTAGCGCGGGTCGGTGAGCCACTTGACGGCGTCCTGGAGGATCCCCAGCCGCAGGAGGGTGCTGTTGACCAGGCCGTTGGCGTCGCCGCTGAAAATGAAGATCCAGATGAAGAACACGTTCCCGGCGATGGAGGGGGCGTAGAACAGCAGGGTCATCACCGACCGGATGCCGGGCCGGAGCTCGTTGATGAGCCAGGCGAACACCAGGCAGGCGAAGTAGCTGAGGGGGCCTGTGATCATGGCGAAGACCAGGGTGTTCTTGACCGCGATCAGGTATACGTCGTCCTCGATGAAGAGGCGCACATAATTCTCGAATCCGATGAACCGGGGCATCCGGATCATGTCGAAATCCGTCAGGCTCAGGACGATGGCCGCCGCCACCGGCAGGATCGTGAACAGGAGAAAGAACGTGAGGAAGGGCGCGATCATGGCGGCCTCGGTCAGGCGGCCGCTGGACGCCATGCGCCGGAGCCCGCCCAGGGGGGACGAAAGGCGGGACCTCGCCGGATGGATCAGGGGAGTCGGGACCGGTTCCTGCCGCATGGGTCGCTCACTCCAATCCGAATTGTCGCCGTTTCCGGTCGATCTCCATCTGGATCTCCCGGTCATAGTAGTTCAGGGTTTCCCGGACGTTGGCCCCCCGGTACACCACCCGGCGGAAGGCGTTCATCACGTTTCGGGTCATATAATAGGTCACCGGGGTCAGCTCCACGAAATCCACCTGGTCCCACTGGGCCAGCAGCATCTCCCGCTCCCGGTTGCCCCAGGGCAGCCGCTGCATGGCGGCCACATTGGCGGTGGGGAATCGGCCGGCAGGCCCCATGAGCATCTCGATCTGGGTCGCATACCGGTACGCGGTTTCCTCGGATGTGAACCAGGTCATGAACTCGAAGGCGCCCTCGGGATTCGCGGCCTTGTCGAAGAGGATGATCCCCGAGCCGAAGCCCGCCACCGACCGGGAGACGCCGCCATCCGGCAGCCGGGTCCCGGGTACGGGCCGCATGGACCAGAGCCCCCGGATTTCCGGCGCCGCCACGGTCAGCTGGTTGTAGACGGTATAGGGCACGATCCCCAGGGCCAGTTCCCCGGTCCGGAACCGGCTGTAGAAGTCGAACTCCACCGGGAGGGTGTATTTGGTATACAGCTCGGTCCATTCCTTGAAGGCCCGGATGGCCTCCGGATCCGAGAACCCGCTGCGGGCCCAGCCGTCCTGGTAGTAGTTGCCGCCCCGCTGGAACAGGAAAATCTTGAACCCGTTGTCGTCCACGCCGGACAGGCCGGCCTGGAGGTTCTTCTTCTGGAGGATCGGGACCAGGCGATAGAAGTCGTCCCAGGTGTCGGGAGGCTCGAGGCCCAGCTCCGCGAAAATGTCCGTCCGGTAGAACATCATCTGGAAGTCTTCGGCCACGGGCAGGGCGTAGACCCGGTCCATGTAGGTATAGGGGACGAAGGAATGGGACTGGTGGCGGCTTCGCAGGTCGTCGAAGCCGGGGAACGCCGACAGGTCCCGCAGGGTGCCCCGGACCGCAAGGTTCATGATCTCCACGGGTTGGGCGAAAATGGCCACGTCCGGCCCCCGGCCGGTAATGGTGGCAGAAATCAGGGCCTGGGAGGGCTGTCCCCCGGGGGAGGCCCCCTGGACCAGGTTGATGTTGACGGGAATCCCGGACTCCGGAATGAAGTAGTCGTCCACCAGCCACTTGATGACCTGGGCCTGGTCCCGGCCGGCGGAAATCCAGACGTCGACCGCCTCTTCCTCGGAAAAGGCGTTGTCGAACCGGCCGTATTGATTTGTATAGGAGGCCAGGTAGCTCCGGATCCCGAAAAGGATCCGCTGGAAGAACCCGACGGAATCCGGCGCCCGGGGGGCGTCTGCCGGCGCGATCTCCAGGAAGTCCAGCTCCAGGTGCTGTTCCTTGAGCCGCAGGGCCAGGGCGGACAGGGTGGAAACCCCGTCCTTCAGGCTGGACAGCCCCTCGGGAATGGTCTGGGGCTTCTCGAGGAAGGCGGACAGCCGGACCTCCAGCCGGTCCACCACCACGGCTTCGCTGCCGGTTCGGAATCCTTCCGCCCGCATGGTCTCCCGGAGGGACCGGAGCCGGCCGAGGATGGCCGAAAGGTCGTCCAGGAGCCCGGGAACGGCGATTTCCAGCTGGTAGTCCCGATAGAGGTCCGGGGAGACGCCGGTGACCATCAGGATCCGGCGATAGAGGGCGTTCATGTCCTGGACGGTTCGCTCCATGTCCCGGCTCAGCCCGGGATGCAGCAGCACGGCCTCCAGGGAAATCACCCGGGTGCCCGCCTCCAGGTAGAACAGGTAGGGATCGGAACCGCCCGGGCTCCGGAGCTGCCAGTCGCCGTCGAAGTCGAAGGGGATGGCCTTGGCCTCGGCAAAGGGAATTTCGCCGTCAATCCGAAGGGTCCGCCCCACGGACAGGCCCCGCAGCAGGTCCTGCCGGACCCGCAGGTCCAGGCGGTACAGGCCGGTCTTCGGCACGCGGACCTCCCAGGCGATCGCCTGTCCGTTCCGCCACCAGGCGTTCCGGCCGACGGTATTGAGGACCACGTGGGACGGATCCGCGGGACTGGCCGCCGGGTTCCCCCGGTCCGAGGTGGGGTGCAGCATCGAGTCGGTTTTCCAGGCCGGGAGCTCGCCTTCCACCCGGAGAACGCCCGACCGGTCGCCCCGGATGGCCTCCGCCCCTTCGGTCCTGGCCGCGGCCAGGTAATCGGCATAGGCCGGCGGTTCCGGCTCGTTGACCAGCGAGAGGCCGGCCAGCACGAGCCCGGCGGAGGCGAAGGACAGGCGGATCGCATGGCGGCCGGCGGGGAAGGCGAACAGGAAGGGATCGGCCTCGAATCCCTCCGGATCCCGGAGGTCTTCCGACAACCAGCGCAGGACCTCCTCCTGGCGGGGCGTCAGCTCGTTGCCGTTCCGGTCCGTCGCGAACCGGCCCCCGGCCTGGACCTGGTCGGCAAACACCTTGCGCAGCCGCATCCGTCCGGCTTCCCGGAAGGGGACCGCCCCGTCCAGGTCGACGCCCAGCTCGAACTCCCGGACCCCGGTTCCAAGGGAGCGGTACTCCAGGCGAATCCGGTACAGCCCGTCCTCCGGCACGTCGATGCGGAAAGTGCACTCGGCTTCACCTTCCAGGAGGACACCCGTCCGGCCGTCCGCCTCGACGATGTCGACAGGGGCGACAGCCGACTCCGGGCCAAACCGGAGAATCGGCTCCGGCCGGTCCCAGCCGACGAACCCGGCCAGGTAGGCCGCGTAGGATGCCTCCGCCGGCAGGGGGGCCGCCGCCTGGACAGTCGCCTGGCCGGCTGCCGGATCCGTCGCCCCGGGGGTGCCGGTCTCCGCCGCCCTTGCGGGTACGGGACGGACCGTTCCGGACAACAGCAGGAGCCCGGCTGCAAGGAGCAGGGACAGCCCGCGAAGCGCCATCCGCGCTGTCATGGAACCCGCCATCGAATGATCCGCCACATTGTACTCTTTCATTGTCTGCATGTGTGGACGTCGCCTAAAAAACAGGAAACCGGTTCTTTCGACATTTCGACCATGGCATCCCGGCGGCGCCGGCCAATCGTGTCCCCATTTTATTGCAGGTTCACCAACCTGTCAACGAATGATTCATTTTTTCCTTGTAGACAATGGTTGCATTTCCGGAAGAACGTTATATAATCATCTCATATTGTTGTATTGTCCGTTCTTCGATTGCTTGTCGATGAATGCGAGCCGAAAACAAACAACCGAGGTGCCCTCCATGAAGCCCAGAGAGCGCATGATCCGCACGCTGGCCCACGAGGCGGTCGACGCCGTGCCGAGGCAACTGTGGAACCTGTCGGGCGTCCGGATGTTCCGTCCGCAGGAACTGGAGGAGGTCCGGGCCCGGTATCCCTCCGAGATCGAGTGGGCGCCGTCCCGGTACGGAACCAGCCGGTACCTTCGGGGCGAGAAGAACGTGGTGGGATCCTTCGTGGACGAGTTCGGCTCCGTCCGGACCGTGGCCCAGGCCGGCGTATCCGGCGAGGTGACGAAGCCCGTCCTGGCCTCCTGGGACGACCTGGACGGCTACGAGTTCCCCTGGGAAATGCTGGAAAACGCCGACTTCTCGGCCATCGACCCCCTGTGCGCCGCCACGGACCGCTTCGTCCTGGCCGGGACCTGGATCCGCCCCTTCGAGCGGCTGCAGTTCATGCGGGGAACCGAGAACCTCCTGGTGGACCTGGCCCTGGGCGAGCCCGGGGTGGAGCGCCTCCTCTCCGAAATCCACCGGTTCAACCTGGCGGAACTGGACGCCCTCTGCAAAACCAGGGCCGACGGCATCTTTTTTATGGACGACTGGGGATCCCAGCGTGCCCTGCTGGTCGACCCGGCCCTGTGGCGCACCCTCTTCAGGCCCCTTTACAAGGAGTATTGCGAGCGGATCCGGAACAGCGGCAAGTTCGTGTTCATGCACTCGGACGGCCACATCGAGTCCATCTATCCCGACCTCGTGGACATCGGCGTCTCGGCCCTGAACTCCCAGCTCTTCTGCATGGACCTGGAGGCCCTCGCCCTCCGCTACGGGGACCGGATGACATTCTGGGGCGAGATCGACCGCCAGCACCTGCTGCCCTTCGGGACACCGGAGGAGGTCCGGGCGGGGGTCGACCGGGTGGCCCGGGCCACCATCGGCCGACGGGGGCGCACCGGGGTCATCGCCCAGTGCGAATGGGGCAACGACGTGCCCAAGGAGAACATCGAGGCCGTGTTCGACCAGTGGAGCCGGTACTGACGGCCGGAGTACAATGGAAGCGGATGCGGCCGGCCGGCGGCATCCGGGCGGGTCCGCCCGCACCCCCCAGGAGGGCCGAATGAGCCAGTCCGATCCGAATCCCGCCGCTCCCGCCGCCGACGGCATCCACGCCATGCTGCCCCCCGACCGGATGCCGCCCCATGTCCGGAAGTACCGGCTGACCCTGCAGCGGACGCCGGGCCTGGGATTCTTCCAGAAGGAGTTCGGCTTCTTCTGCCTGGACCGCTGGCACGAGGAGGGCCTGCCCGAGGACGCGGACATGGCGGAGACCTTCTCCTACGACCCGGCCCCCGACGCCCGGATCCGGGGGCTCGGGTGGACCGAGCCCAACTACTTCCCGAAGTTCCCCGAACAATGGATCGAGGACCGGGGCGAGCACGAAGTCATCCAGGACATCTGCGGGCGCAAGGTCCTGTACTTCAAGGGCCGCCGCTCCGGATTCATGCCCACCTACCTGGACCATCCGGTCAAGGACATGGAGACCTGGGAGCGGGATGTCCGGTGGCGGATGGATCCGACCCATCCCGAGCGCCTGGCCGCCGTCGAGGCCAACCTGCCGCCCCTGGTGGAGGCGGCTCGCCAGGGTTACTTCATCATCCAGCGCCTGGTGGGCGGCTACATGTATTTGCGGGCCATCATGGGTCCCGAGGAAGTCCTGTACAAGTTCCTGGATGACCCGGACCTGATCCATGCCTGCATGCGCCAGTGGTTCGAAACGGCCGACGCCATCATCGCCATCTACCAGCGGTACGTGACCCTGGACCAGCTCTTCATCGGCGAGGATATCTGCTACAACGGGGGACCCCTGATCTCCCCCGACATGATCCGCGAATTCCTCTTCCCCTATTACCAGCAGCTGCTGCAGAACATTCGGCGGCGCCAGCCGGACCCGGCCCGCCACCTGTCCTTCCACGTGGACACCGACGGCGACTGCCGGCCGGTCATCGAACTCTACAGGGAATTGGGAATGGACATGATGAGCCCCTTCGAGGTGGCCTCCGGCTGCGATGTCGTGGAGATCGGGAAGCGCTATCCCTGGCTCGTGTTGAGCGGCGGGGTGGACAAGCGCATCCTGGCCGAGGGCCCCGACGCCATCGACCGGATGGTGGACCGGATCTTCCCGGCCATGAAGGAGCGGGGCGGCTACATCCCCACCTGCGACCACGGGGTCCCGGAGGAGGTCAGCCTGGCCAACTACCGCCATTACCGGAATCGCTGCCTCGAGTTCCGGGACTGACGAGCCGGTCCGGAGAGAAAGGAGACCGCGGATGCCCCATCGCCCCCCCATGGGCTGGAACAGCTGGAACTTCTTCGGTCCGGGCGTGTCGGACCGGGTCCTCCGGGAAACCGCCGACGCCCTGGTGGCCACGGGTCTCCGGGACCTGGGCTACCGATACCTGGTGGTGGACGATCACTGGCACGGCGGACGGAACGACGACGGGGCGCTGTTCGCCCACCCGGAGCGCTTCCCCGCGGGGATCGCCCCCCTGGCCGACTATTGCCATGAGCGGGGGCTCCTGTTCGGGATTTACTCCTGTGCCGGCAACAGGACGTGCGGCCGGGAGCCGGGCAGCTTCGGCTTTGAGGAACGGGATGCCGCCAGTTTTGCTTCCTGGGGCGTGGATTTCCTGAAGTACGACTTCTGCTTCGTTCCCCCCGACCGGGACGAGGCCTTCCGGCGATACAGGGCCATGGGGGACGCCCTCCGACGCTGCGGCCGGGAGATCCTGTTCTCCGCGGCCGAGTGGGGCGCCTGCCAGGGGTACGTATGGGCCCGGGACACCGGGGCCCGGATGTGGCGGACCACCCTGGACCTGGTCGACTATTGGGACGAACCCCGGATCCACACGAACCGGGGCAATTCCATCCTGACGATCCTGGATCTCCAGGACGGGTTGGAGCGGTACCAGTCGCCGGAGGGGTTCAACGACCCGGACATGCTGGTGGTGGGGCTCCAGGGAAAGGGCCACCTGGGGCTCGCCCTGTCCCGGCGCCCCCTGAAGCCCGGCTGCACTGACCGGGAGTACCGGTCCCACATGAGCCTCTGGTGTTTGCTGGCAGCGCCCCTGATGCTGGGCTGCGACGTCCGGGACCTGTCCCCGGCCACCCTGGAGACCCTGTCCAATCGGGAACTGCTGGCCATCGACCAGGATCCCCTCTGCCTCCCCTGCCGGCGGATCCGGCAGGGGCCTATCTTTTCGGTCTACCGGAAGCCCCTGGCGGACGGGTCCGTAGCGGTGGGCATCCTGAACCGGTCGCCCTGGCGGGCGGTCTTCGAGGCGCAGCCCGGCACCCTGCTCCATCCCGAAGAGCCCGGTTCCGCTGGTCCCGCCGGCCCCGCCGGTCCCGTTCGGATCCGGGATGTGTGGGCCCATGCGGACCTGGCCCTCCCGGCCGATCCGTCCGTCCCGGTCCGATGGACCGTGGAATCCCATGAAACCCGGGTGATGATCCTGGGGGAGGTACGGGCATGACCACCCTGAACGCCGCATTCCTCGACGACGGCACCCTCCGGATCGACGCCTGCGGGGGCGTCCTCCGCCAGGGATTCCCCGGCCTGGACGGCCGGCCCCTGCGGCCCCTCTCCGTCGAGACGGGGCCGGACTGGGCCCGGTACCGGGCCCCCGGCCTGGACCTGCAACTGTCCCTGGTCCGGGAGGGGGACAGCATCCGCCTCCGGACCGAGATCCTGTCCATGAACGACCCTGCCGCCGACCTCCACCCCTTCTTCGAGGCGGAGGCCGTGGGGCTCCGGGGGGCCTTTACGCAGAATCTCGGGCTCCGGGGCGACTACGGCTACCAGGACCGCCCGATGCTGGACGGCCGGGCCGCCGGCACGGACAGCACGGGCCTGCTGGCCCTGCACCTGCCCGCCGGGCACCTGGTCCTGGCCGTCCATGAGCACGACCGGTTCCTGGCCCGCTTCCGGATCCTGCCGGTTCCCGTGGGAGCCGCACCCCACCGGCTGACCTTCGGGTTCGCCCTGGAGCGGACCCGGGCCGGCGCCTTCCGCCTGCCGGACCTCCACCTGTCCGCCGGGCCCGCCCTGGACGGCCTGCTGGACGCCCAGGCCCGCCGCATCGCCGCCGCCATGGGGGCCCGCCCGCCGGCCCGTCCCTCCTACAATTGGTGTTCCTGGTACTACCGGTTCAACTACATGGACCTGGACACCCTGGACGAATACCTGGCCGCCTTCTCCGCCCTTCGGGACCAGGTGCCCCTCCGGACGATCCAGCTCGACGCCGGATACTGCCGGACCCCCGGGGACTGGCTCGAGCCCAACGCCCAGTGGCCCGGCGGACTCCGGGAGGCCTTCCGCCGCATCGGGTCGGCGGGCTATGTGCCGGGCATCTGGATCGCCCCCTTCGTCGTGGGCAACCTGAGTCGGCTGGCGAAGGAGCATCCCGACTGGATCCTGCGGCGGGCCGACGGCGCCCCCCATGTTGAAAAGCGATTTTATGAGTGGCGGAAACCCTGGCCCAATCCCGATACCGAGTACTTCGTCCTCGACATCAGCCATCCGGAGGCCATGGCCCACATCCTGTCGATCTTCCGCACCCTGCGGGCCTGGGGCGCCCGGATGATCAAGACGGACTTCATGCTCTGGCATTTCCAGGATCCCGGAACCGTCCTGCGCCACGACCCCTCCCGCACCACCGTCGAATGGTTCCGCATCCTGCTGGCCGGCATCCGGGACGCCGTGGGCGAGGAGACTTTCTGGCTGGGCTGCATCGCACCCTTCCTCCCCTTCCTCGGATACGCCGACGCCATGCGCATCGGCGGAGATGTCTTCTCCGCCTGGTCCACGGTCCACATGCGGAACCTGGCCGCCAAGCTGGCCGGGTCCACCTACTTCAACCACATATATTGGGAGAACGACCCGGATGTCCTGGTTCTCCGGGATTTCGACACGGAGCTCGCCCCCGGCGAGGTGGCGGCCGTTTCCCTGCTGCAGGCCCTCTACGGGGGCATGGTGGCGACCTCGGATCCCCTCCACCGGCTGGCCCCGGACCGGCTGGCGCTGTTCCGGTTCGTCCGGCCCTTCCGCTGCCGGAAGCCCCATGTCCCATGCCTCGACCAGCGCCGGGACGACCTGGTCCTGACCCTGTGCGATCCGGCCCTGGACCGGTACCTGGTGTTCCTGTTCAATCCCACCGACCAGCCCCTGGTCCGGCAGGTCGATCTCCGGGGGCTGTTCGCGGACGATCCGGACCCGGGCCCCCTGTTCCTGTCGGAATGGATGACCCGGTCGATCGGGGAGACCCCGGTCCGGTCCCTGGTGGCCGAGATCCCGGCCCATGGGGCCAGGCTGTATTACGGCAGCCGCAGTTCCGCCGTCCGCTCGTTTCCGGACAACCTGAGATGGGAGACCGACGAGCCCGCGGGTTCGTGAACCACCACCCGGATCTCCCGTTCCGGCGGCTCCCCCGGATAGCCCGCTCCTTCCAGGGCCAGCCGGAGCGTCCGGCTTCCCTCGCGCCACTCCATCCGGATCCGCCGCCACTCCCCGGCCTCGTAGCCGTACCCGTCCCCGGCGTCCTCCCAGTAGGAGAAGGAGCCGCTGTGCCCCGAATAGAGGTGCAGCTCCATCCGCGAGGGATCCCACTCCCCGGTGTGGCGCAGCCCGGCCTGGGCGGCCATGGGCAGCAGGGCGCCCTGCCGCACATAAAGCGGAATGCGGTCCAGGGGCGTCCGGGCCTGGATCCAGCGTCCACCCGGATGGACTTTCCCCGAATGGACATCGAACCAGTCGGCCCCGGATGGCAGCCAGACCTGGCGGCTTTCGGCGCCGGGTTCCGTCACCGGGCAGACCAGCAGCCAGGGGCCCAGCAGGAACTCGTCCGTCAATCGGAGGGCCGTCCGATCCTCCGGGAAATCGAAGGCCAGGGCCCGCAGGGGTGTGCCGTCGTCGGCCCATGCGCTGCCCATGAGGCTGGACAGGTAGGGCAGGAGCCGCATCCGGAAGGCGATCATGTCCTCGATGGCATCCCGCCAAACCGTCCCCCGTTCCCCGAATTGCCAGGCCTCCCGGGGGGTGTCGGTGCCGTGGGCCCGGAGCATGGGCAGGAACGCGGCGAACTGGAACCACCGGACGTACAACTCGCAGTAGTCGGGATCGGCGACTCCGCCCGGGTAGCGGCCGTCCATACACCAGAAGCGGGGGTTGTCGATGGTGAAGAAGGCCCCGATGTCCAGGGTCCAGTAGGGCAGGCCGCAGACGCAGAAGTTCAGGGCGTTGGGGATCTGGGCCCGCAGGACGTCCCATCGGGCGGAGATGTCCCCCGACCAGGCGATGGTGCCGTACCGCTGCTGGCCGGGATAGCCGGACCGGATCAGGATGGCGGCCCGGCGGGAGGGATCGGTGGCCCGCCATCCCTCGTACAGGCCCCGGGCGTGGTAGAGGGAGTACTCCTGCAGCGACCGGGGATCCATCCACTTCTTGAACTCCTGGACGGTCCGGTGGAAATTCTCCACCGGGTCGGGCCGGTCCCGGAACCCCCAGTCCCACTTGAAGGGCTCCGTGCAGTCGCACCACAGGGCGTCGGCGCCGTGGGAGCAGACCCCCCGGAGGGTCTGCTCCCAGTAAAGCGCCCGGGCCTCCGGGAGGAAGGGATTGTAGGTATAGTCGTTGGCGTAGAGGCATCCGGCCTCCGCCATCTCCGCGTGGTCCGGTCCCCCTGTCCGCATCACGGGCCAGATGGAATGCATGTACTTGATCCCCATGGCGTGGAGGGTGTCGATCATGCCGGACGGATCGGGATACCGGTCCGGGTCGTAGCTTTTCTGGCCCCACTCGAGGGGCTTCCAGCTCTGCCAGTCCTGGACCAGGCAGTCCACCGGCGTGCCTTCCGCCCGGAACCGCCGGGCCGTGGCCAGGATCTCCTCCTGGGTATGGTAATGTTCCTTCGACTGGATGTAGCCCAAGGTCCACCGGGGCAGCTGGGCCGCCTTGCCGGTCAGGTGCCGGAGGCCGGCCACGACCCCGTCCAGGGAACCACCCCAGATCACGTAGTAATCCAGGTAGCGGTCGCAGTCGGTCCAGAACCAGGTGCCGAACCCGTCGTCCCGGAACAGGGCCGCCGAGCCGGTGTCGAACAGCAGGCCGTACCCCCGGGACGAGACCAGGACCGGCAGGGAAATCTTGAGATTGTGCTGGTACAGGAACTGGCTCCGGCCGCGAAGGTCCAGCCAGGGCTCCTCGTGCTGCCCCAGCCCGTACCAGGCCTCGTCCGGCGCCGGCGCCAGCCGGACCCGGGTATGGTAGGCCGGTCCGTCGTCCCCGGCCAGGCCGGTGGCGTCTTCCGCCACCGTCTCTTCCCTGGCCACGGGGCCGTCCACGCCGTCGTCCAGGACGACGCGGCGCCGAATCCGGGCGGAAACCGGCACCTGGAGATCTGTCTTCTCGAGGATCCGGGCCCGGCCCGGCGGGTCGGCCAGGATGGGGCGCCCGTCCGGTTCAAGGAAGGCCAGGGACCCGTCTCCAATCCCGATCCGCACCGTCATCCGGGGCGACGAGAGGAGGACGGCCCCGGGCCCCCCCTCCTGGCGAGCCGCCTCGCCCGGTTCCGCGTCCTTCGACGGGAGGTCCGCCTCCCGGACCGTCCAGCGGGAGGGTGTTTCGGGCTCGGCCACTGCCAGGGCTTCCGGCCGGGGATCGAACCGTCCCGACGGATCGAGGCTGATCCGGAGGATCCGGTCGCTGTATGGCTGGACTCGCAGGAGGCCGTCCGCGGTCTCCAGCAGGACGCGATCCGGGGTGGCGCAGCAGCACGGGTCCGTCATGGGAGCCTCCCTTCCGGTCCGCCCGGAATCATACATCCATACAATGGGAATGGGGCGGAAAGGCTTGATTCAGCTTGATTATAGCAAAGTTGATCCGGATCCCCGGAACCGGATTTGTTATAATCCGAGATGAATTCCATACACACAGGTTGAGCGGCCGATTCGCGGCCGGGAGCCCCGACCAGGGGCGGGAGGTGAGCACATGGTCCGCTTTGCCATCGCCGGGTTCGGCAACATGGGAACGGGACACGCCCGGACCCTGCTGGAGGGCCGGATCCCCGACGCCGTCCTCGCCGCCGTCTGCGACATCCGTCCCCCCCGCCTGGAGGCAGCCGCCGAAATGGCCCCGTCCGTGGCCCGCCACGACTCGCTGGACACCATGCTGTCCGCCGGCGGATTCGATGTCCTCCTGGTGGCGGTCCCCCATCCCCTCCATCCGGATTTCTGCATCCGGGGCTTCCGGGCGGGGTACCACGTGCTGTGCGAAAAACCCGCCGGGATCGACGTCCGGTCCGTCCGGGAGATGAACCGGGTGGCCCGGGACAGCGGGCGGGTGTTCGCCATCATGTACAACCAGCGGACCAATCCCGTCTACCGGAAGGTCCGGGACATGATCCGGGGCGGGGAACTGGGCGGCCTCAAGCGGGTGGTCTGGGCGATGACGGACTGGTACCGGCCCCAGAGTTACCACGATTCCTCGGAATGGCGGTCTACGTGGAAGGGCGAGGGAGGCGGCGTGCTGGTCAACCAGTGCCCCCACCAGCTGGACCTCTGGCAATGGATCTTCGGCCTGCCCGACCGGGTCCGGGCGGTCTGTCACGAGGGGCGGTACCACGACATCGAAGTGGAGGACGACGTGACCGCCTATTTCGAGTACCGGGACGGGCCCACGGGCACCTTCCTGACCTCCACCGGCGAAACCCCCGGCGAGAACCGCCTGGTGGTCACCGGCGACCTGGGTCGCCTGGACGTGACCTTCGATGCCATTGTGTTCCGCCGGAACAGGGTGCCCGAACGGGTGTTCGAGGCCACGAACCGGGTCCCGTTCGGTGCGCCCGAGTTCGAGACGATCCGGATCGACGTGCCCTCCGGCGGCGGGCCCCAGCACGCAGGGGTCCTGTCCAACGTAACCGATGCCATCCTCGGGCGGGCCCCCCTCGAATTCCCCGGCGAAGAAGGGATCCGGGGACTCACGCTGTCCAACAGCATCCACCTGTCTTCCTGGACCGACGGATGGGTGTCCCCGTCCTCCCTGGACGAGGATCTCTTCCTCGATCTCCTGGGGCGGAAGATCGCCGCCTCCCGGCCCAAGCGGACGCTCCGGGAGCAGGTGGCAGACACCCGGGGGACCTACTGATGGCCGACGGTCCGGTGCCGTCTCCGGGGCGCCTGCCGGAGCCGGGGTTCCAGCTGGCGGTGGCCGACCGGCCCCACGGGACGAGCTACTCCCTGGTGGCGGGCCGCACGGCCCTGCCGGCGGAGTGTGTCCTGGAGCGGCGGGAGCCGCTGCCGGACGGCGGCGTCCGGCTGTCGTACCGCCATCCGGATACGGGGCTCGCCATCGGGATCCTGTGGGAACGGACCCCGGGCACGGTCGTCTTCCGCCAGTCCGTCCAGGTCCGGAACGACGGCTCCCGGGATGTGACCCTGACCCATGTCTCCTCGCTGTTTCTTCCGGGCATCGGGACCGGGGATGCCGCCGGGCCTGCCAGTGCCGAAAGCCTCCGCCCCTGGTCCCATCCCGGGCGCTTCCGGCTCCACTACTGCCTCCAGTGCGGACAGGGGGAGAACCAGTGGCGGGAAGCCGGCCTGGAGGACCTGGGGCTCATGCCCACCTGCGTCCACGGGACCCCGGGGGCCATCCAGTTCGTGTCGGTGGGCAGCCGCTCCACGGGCCGCCACGTCCCGATGCTGGTCCTGGAGGACCGGGATGCCGGCGAAAGCTGGTTCCTCCAGTTCGAAACCTCCGGCTCCTGGTTCCTGGAGATCGGGAACCTGGGGCCCGGCCTGTCGGATCGGGGAGCCTTGTTCCTTCATGCCTCCGCCGCCGCGGAGCGGCAGCTGGGATTTTGCCGGACCCTGGCTCCCGGCGAATCCTTCCGGACCCCGCCCTGTGCCGCCGGCCGCTGTCCCGGGGGCTTCGAGGAAGCTGTCCGCGAGCTGGACCGTCACCGGCGCCGGATATCGGCCCGCCTGCCGGACGGCCGGCCCTTCCCCATCGTCTTCAATGATTTCATGAACTGCCTGTGGGCGGAACCGACCCTGTCCTCCCTGCTGCCCCTTCTTTCGCGGGCGGCGGATGCGGGCTGCGACGTATTCTGCATGGATGCCGGGTGGTTCCATCCGGCGGGAGCCGACCTGAACGACCACCTGGGGGACTGGGTCCCGGCAGAGAGCCGATACACCCCCCTGGGTTTCCGGGGTCTCCTGGACCGGATCCGGGAAGCGGGTCTCGTGCCCGGCCTCTGGCTGGAACTCGAAGTCTGCGGGTTCCGGTCCCGGATCGCCCGGACCCTGCCCGAGGCTGCCTTCCTCCACCGGAACGGCGTCCGGATCCGGGACAATCCCCGGCAGTTCCTGGACCTGGCCCATCCGGAGGTCCGGTCCCATCTCCTGGAAACCGTGGACCGACTGGTCGGCATGGGGATCGGCTATATCAAGAACGACTTCAACGGCTGCGTCTCCCTGGGCGACAACAACCGGCCGGGCCGCTCCCCCGCCGCCGGCCTGCTGGAACAAACGGACGCCCTGCAGGACCTGGTCCGGGACATCCGGGCCCGCCATCCCGGGCTGGTCCTGGAAAACTGCGCCTCCGGCGCCATGCGCCAGGACTACGGCCTCCTGTCCGGCTTCCATGTCCAGAGCGTCAGCGACCAGGAGCGGGAGGACCTGTTCCCCGCCATCCTGCAGGGGGCCATGGCCTGCCTGCTGCCGGAGCACTGCGGGGCCTGGGCCTATCCGCGCCCCCGGTACTTCCCCGAGCGGAACCTGGACCCGGAGACGGACCCGGCGGCCGTGACTTACGGAGGGCCCGAACAGACCGTCCTGACCCTGGTGAATGGCCTCTGCGGCCGGATGATGCTCTCGGGCCGGATCGACCGGGCCTCGGGGGAGGACCTGGACCTGATCCGGGAGGCCGTCTCGCTCTCCCGGTCCCTGGGCGGGTTTCTGGAGTCGTCGTTCCCCGCCTGGCCCCTGGGCATGGCCCGGATCGGCGACCGGACATCCTTCCCCTGCCTGGCCCTGTGGAACGAAGACCGGACGGACCTTCTCCTCTTCGCCTGGCGCCGGGACGGGGACGAGGCGGTGCTGCGGGTTCCCCTGCCCCGGGCGATCCTGTCGGGGGGCCTGCTGTTTCCCTCCTCGCGCCCCCAGGGACGGGGATTCGAGCCCTGGTGCCGGGAGGGCCGGGCCGGGGTGGACCTGCGGTTGGACGGGCGGCGCACCGCCGCCGTGTGGCGTTTCCGGACGGGCCGTTCCGGCGGTTCCGCGGAACAGGAAGGCTTCCGGGTCTTGTAAAGGAGGATCTCCATGCGGATCAGTGCCTTCGGCGACGAAATCTCCCCGCAGTTCGACGAGCAGGTCCGGGTGCTCCGGCGGCTGGGTGTCCGGGGCCTCGAGCTCCGGGGCCTGGACGGGACCAACATTGCAGACCTGGCCCCGGCCATGGCGGAGTCCTATGCGGAGCGGCTCCGGCAGAATGGCCTTTTTGTCTCCGCCCTGGGGTCCCCCATCGGGAAAATCGGCGTCGAGGATCCTTTTGAACCCCACCTGGCGGCCTTCCGGAACCTGCTGGACCTGTCGGAGATCTTCGACACCCCCCGGATCCGGATCTTCAGTTTCTACATCCCCCGGGGCGACGACCCGGCCCGCCACCGGGACGAGGTCCTGCGCCGGATGGAAGCGCTGTTCGAGGCGGCCGCGGGATACGAGGTCCTGCTCTGCCATGAGAACGAGCGCTTCATCTATGGGGAATCCCCCGACCGCTGCCTGGACCTGCTGGAGACCTTCGGGGGCGCTCTCCGGGCGGTCTTCGACCCGGCCAACTTCGTCCAGGCGGGGTATCGGCCCTACCCGGACCCCTGGCTGCGGATCGCCCCCTATGTGGAGTATCTCCACATCAAGGACGCCCGGATGTCCGATGGGGGGAACGTACCGGCCGGCGAAGGGGACGGCGGCCTGCCCGATATCCTGCGGGAAGCCCTGGCCCAGGAGCCGGAGATGGTCCTGACCCTGGAACCCCACCTGGCCGTCCGCCCCTTCTCGGCGGGAGACGACCCCGTCCCCGGTGCCTATCCCGATCCGGAGACGGCGTTCAGGGCCGCCCTGGACGCCCTGACCGCCCTGCTGCCCAGGCGCCGCGGACCGGGCGGGTCCTGACGGCGGTCCGGCTGGAAGGCCAGGCGTCTACTCCCAGCCGAAGGCCACCCCCGGACCGTATTTTGCCAGGGATACCATGACGTAGGGATTGATGCACACGTCCCCGTGTTCGTAGGCGAAGCGCCACAGCTTTTCCGAAAGCACCCGGAGCACCCCGTCGCAGGATGGGTCGTCGATGCGGTTCACCATTTCGTGGGGGTCCTCGGCCAGGCAGTAGAGCTCGTCGAAGTCGAACCCGTTGTACACAAACTTCCACTCCCGGGTCCGGACCGACCGCTGGATGCCGTACAGCTCATTCCCGTTGGTCTGGGTATAGACCGCGTCCCGCAGGGCCCGCTCCCGGGCCGCCTCGTCGTCGTCGCCCCGGAGGAACGGCAGGAGGCTGCGGCCGGAAAAGCGGCCGGTGTCGTACGGAATCCCCGCAAGGTCGCAGATCGTGGGCGCGATGTCGGCCAGGGAGACGAAGGCGTCCTCGGCCCGGGCCGGGCGCCGGATGCCCGCCCCGCCGATGAGGAGGGGCACATGATATGCCCCGTCGAAGCAGGGCAGCCCCTTGGCCCACAGCCCGTGGTCCCCGGCATAGTCCCCGTGGTCCGACAGGACCATCACCACCGTGTCGTCCATCCGGCCGGCCTGCTCCAGCCGGTCCAGCAACCGGCCGAAGAGGTGGTCCTCGTAGGAACAGAAGGCCAGGTAGTGGCGGAGGCAATCCAGCTGCTCCCCGTCGGTCATCTGGGCATAGAGGCCCTTCAGCCGCCGATGGAGGTTGGGCTTGTCCAGGAAGGAGTCCCGGAAGTTCTCCGGCAGCCGGACGTCCAGGTCCCGGTACAGGTCCAGGAATTCCTGGGGGGCGTAGTACGGGTCATGGGGACCCACGGTGCCGCAATACATCATGAAGGGGCGGGTCCCGGCCTCCGGATCGTCCATCAGGCCGTCCAGGATCTCCAGGGCCCTGTCCACCGTGTTCCCGTCCCCGAAGGGATTGTCCCGCTTTCCGTAGAAGGTGTAATTGGGGTAGCCCTTCCGGAGGATCTGGGACGGCTGCCGCCGGCCATCGGGATCCCGGCCCAGGGGGTTGATGTAGGATTCCACCTGGCGGAGCATCCGGTCGTAATCCTTGTAATAGACGTCCCATTCGTAGGTCGTGGGGGGATGGTACCCCGGTTCCTGTCGACGATAGTTGGTTTTCGGATCGTACACCCGCTGGAAGCCCCGGTCGCCGGGCCCTTCCTCGTCGCTGACATGCCACTTCCCCGCGAATCCCATCCGGTACCCGGCATCGGCCAGGTCCTGGCTCCACAGCCGGACGCCGGCATAGGGGCCCCTGGACAGGCTGTTGCCCACGTTCACATTGTTCCAGACCCCGTGCTCCGTCGGGTACAGGCCCGAGAAGATCGTGGCCCGGGAGGGGCAGCAGTGGGGCGCCGGACAATAGGCGGACGTAAAGGCCGTGGCGCGCCGGTAGAAGCGGTCCAGGTTGGGCGTGACCGCCCGGCTGAAGGGCGGCGCCATGTCGAACCGCTGGTGGTCCGTAATGAACATCACCAGGTTGGGGCGTGCGGGTGTCCCGTTGGCATAGTTCGCGTCGCTCATGTCAGGTTTCTTCCTTTCCGTCGAGATATGGCCGGTACACGTCCGGTCTCCGATACCCGAATCCCATCCAGCCGTAAGGGTCCCGATGGAGGTCCCGGCTGGCGGACAGGGGCAGGCGCACCAGGTCCACCGCCGGACCGGCCCCGCACACATGGAGGACCTGGCCCCCGGGCCCCACGGCAAAACTGCCGCCGTTGTACCGGGCCGCGTGGTTCACCACGGCGATGAAGACCTCGTTCTCGCAGGCCCGGACCCGGGTCACCATCTCATTGTCGCACACTTCGGCGTTTCGGATATCGGTCGTGTTCGTGGCCAGGGGACAGAGGACCAGGTCGGCTCCCAGGGCCCGCAGGCAGCGGACCGATTCGACGACTTCCCGGTCGAAGCAGATCATGGTCCCGATGCCGTAAGACTCCCCCCCGAAGGACAGGGAGGCCGAGAAGAACCGGTCCCCGGCCGTAAAGGGCCCGTTCCGCCGAGCGTCCTCGAAGGGCCGGAGGTGGACTTTCCGGTAGACATAGGCCAGGGATCCGTCGGCTCGCACCAGGGCGGCGGCGTTGTGGAACTGTCCGTTCCCGCCGTCCTCGGCAAACCCGATCAGCGCCGGCAGGGACAGGGACCGGCAGAGGTCCCTGAGGTCTTCCAGGACCGGCCCGTCGCTTCGCTGGGCCGCGGCGGCCAGCCGCTCCCGGGTCTCGACGGGGTCCTGGGCAAAACCATACCCGTGGAGCACACATTCGGGCGTCAAGGCCAGGTCGGCGCCCTGGGCGGCGGCCTCCCGCAGGGCTTGCCGGAGCCGCTCCAGGTTGCCCTCCAGGTCGAAGGGCACGGTCTCCACCTGGCACAGGGCCAGCCGGATGCCGGGGGCGTCGGGATGTGACAGGTCCGGTCGTTTCATGGTTCGATCACCGCCTCCAATTCCAGGCTGCCGGCCTCGGCCGGCGACACGTCGAGAAAGGTTCGGCCCCGGATCCGTCGCAGGTTGCCGGGCTGCCGGCGGCCCCGGCCGTCCCGGGCCACGGGTGCCGTGTCCGGCGGGAAGGGCCCGAACCGCACCGATCCGATCCGAAGGCCCCCGGCGGTCTCGTCCGGACCCGCGGATACCGTCGCCCGGTAGCCGCCCCCGATCCTGCGGTAGGCCAGGTCGACCCGGCCGGTCCGGATCCGCCCGTCGCCGTCCGACCAGGCCACCGGCATGCCGGCCAGGGAGAATCCGTCATAGGCGTCCGGCAGCCGCGGGATGAACCGGGGCGCCCGGGTCGGGTCCAGGTCGTCCAGTCCGCACAGGAGCCGGGCGACTTTCAGGATCTCGGCCTGCTGGACCGAGTTGCCCAGGTCCCCGTTGCGGTACCAGCAGGAGCCGTCCGGATGGAGAATGACGCCCTCCGGCACGATGAGGTCGAGATCATGGTGATGGTGGCAGAAGGCCGCCGCGTAATGGAGATACCGGTCCAGGAGGTCATACCGGTCCAGCAGGAGGACCGCCTGGGTTATGAAGCCCTGCCCGTAGCCCATCATGCGGCCGGAGGCCGGGGACAGGTACTCCGACGCCAGGGCGTCCAGGGTCCGGGCATACCGGTCGAACAGGACCGGGTGGTCCGCGTGGAGGTCGTACCCCGTGACATCGGCCGTCATGAACAGGGGGGCGAATCGGCGGTAGCCGTAGCTCCATCCGTCGAACAGGACATGGGTATCGGTGCCGATCTCCCCGAAGCGCGGATCCGTGGCGGTGAACCGCCGTTCCATGGCCTCCCGGAGCCGCCGGGCGGCGTCCCGGCACCGGGCGGCATCGGTCCGGGCGGGATCGCCAGGTTCCGGGAAGGCGGCCTCCAGCATCCGGGCCGTCTCCTCCAGGCCCAGGCAGGCGGCGGTGTTGGAGTACAGGTCATGTCCTCCTCCGGCCGAAGGCTCGCTCTCGGAATAGAGCAGGCCGTCGAAGGCGCTGTCGTCGGGGTTGTCCATCTGCCACAGGAAGAACTCCGCCGCCTCCCGAAGGCGCGGGGCGAACCGGCGGACCCACCCGTCGTCGAGGCCGCCCTTGCGGTGGAGAAACCCGTAGGCGCACAGGAGCAGGCCGTGGCCGTCGTTCTCCCGGTCATGGAGATAATCCGGCGGCAGGGTGCCCCGGGCCGAGCACTCCGGCGCGTTGGCGATCCGCTGCCAGCAGGACGGACGATCAGGACGGGAGGGCCGCAGGTAGGCGAACAGTTTTTCGAGCACCCGGCGAACCGTGTCCAGGGCGCCGGCCGACGTCATTTCCATGAGCAGCCGGGCGGCGTCCCGGGTCCAGATGTGGTCGTAATAGGGAGCGTCCTCCCGGCGGAAGCACCCGA
Source organism: Bacillota bacterium (assembly GCA_029548445.1). GTDB lineage: Bacteria > Bacillota > Clostridia > Saccharofermentanales > UBA5734 > JAKPNJ01. The sequence goes on from JAKPNJ010000319.1 coordinate 25,187, forward strand.
ACCCCTGGTATCGGCCGAAACTCGCGGCCTGCCGGGACGACGTGTGGATGTCCTCGCCGTCGGACACCTTTTCCCGGAGGGCGTCCAGGAGGTTCGCGCCGTGGATGGGTCCCCACAGGCAGGCCACGTCGCCGCCCTCCACCCGGAGCCGGGGAAGGGGTCGGCCGTCCGCTGCCTCCGGATCGGCGACGGGTTCCCGGACGGTGCTGCCGGGGAGCGGCAGGTCCCGGTCGTGCTGGTACAGGCGGCGGGACAGGGCCTCCAGGGGGGCCAGGTGGCTGCGCGCCACGAACCAGGCCTCGTCCGCCGGCGGGACCCGCAGGGTGTCGGGGCAGGGGGTGACGCCGGTAATGGCGGAGACAAACCAGCCGGCCTTCCGGTACCCCTCGTCATGGAGGACGATCCGGGCCAGGGGCTTGGCCTCGGGCCGGACGGCGAACACGTACCGCTCGGCCTTGCATGGGTTCCCGTCCGTCAGGCGCAGGCTGTCCCGCAGGAGGGCGGCTGCGGCGGGATCCCTCTCGAAGGGCTCCCGGAACGGGGCGGCCTTTACGGCATTGATCACGGCCAGGTACTCCTCCCCAGGCGCCAGTCCGTCGAAGAGTTCATAAGACCAGGCGTTCACCCCGAACAGGACGGGGATGAGGGTTTTCGTATCGTCCTGGTACTGGATCTCGATCCGGCCCAGCCGGTCCCCGGCGAACAGGCGGCGGGTGTAGTTGTGGTACGGCTCGTTGGGAGACCAGGTGTCCGAGCCCTCGGGCCCGTCGGTGGTCATGCCGAGAAAGAGCAGGACATCCGCCCGGCCGGTCATCGGGTACGAGCCGGGCACCAGGTTCCGGACCCGGCCGTTCGGTTCGGCGCACCGGAAGCCGACGCCCAGGACCCGCCGTTCGGCTCCCTGGGCCAGCTCTCCCAGGTCCGGCCGAATCTCCGGGGGCGATCCCGTCGGCCGGTGCCGGATGCCCCCTGCCCAGGCGAAAACCTCCCGGGCTGCCGCCGCCCACTCGTCCCGGATACCGATGGCGTCCCAGGCCGGATAGTCCTTGGCGATCAGGCCGCCTTCCCGCAAGGCGAACCGGCGGAGCATGTCCCGGGCTTCCTCGCGGATTCGGTCCGGATCGCCGGTGCGCATGACCTTCTGGATGTCCACGGGTGAATACAGGCAGGCCTTGCCCCGGATCCGGTCCGACAGGAATTCCAGGCTTTCCAGGGCCGGCTGGTCCAGTTGGAGCACCTGGACGCCCATGTCCAGGAGATCCGGCAGGATTTCGTAGATATATCCGCAGGAATGGAAGAACATGTGCAGGCCCCGATCCCGGACGGCGCCCGTGAGACGCCGCATCCAGGGGCCGAAGAGGGTGCGCCAGGTGCCGGGATCCACCAGCAGGGAATGCTGGGTGCCCCAGTCCTCCGAGACGAGGATCCCATGGGCGCCGGCCCCATGGAAGGTGTCGATGCAGTCGAGCAGGAAGGCGCACACCCGGTCCCCCAGGTGTCGGACCTGGTCGGTCTCCAGGATCGTGTCGGCCAGGAGTCCCTCCATCCCCCGCAGGGTGCGGAGAATGGAAAACGGAAACCCCGGCAGGGAGGCCAGGCGATAGCGCCCCGGCGCCCCGGCGATCCGGCCCGCAAGGAAGGCCCCGGTTTCCCCGGGCAGGGCCGGGGGATGCCAGTCGTCGGCCTGCTCCCAACCGGGTTCCAGGGCACCCAGCAGGACCTCTCCCTTGGACCGGGCGTCGAGGCGCCCCCAGAGATTCCCGAAGGCGTCCTCCATGACCTCGCCGCCGAACCCGGGTCGACGGGCCAGCAGGCGGGGATCCCGTCCCCAGGGGGTTGTGGCGAAGGGGATCCAGAGGGAGACAAAATCCGATCCGGGTTCGGCCTGGAAGTCAAAGCCGATCCGGTCGGGCTCCCGGAACTCAACGGCCCTGCGGATGATCTCGCAGCGGTTCATGGAGCAGCCTCCAGTCGGTCGGCGGGATGCCGGGGAACGGGATGGGGGACGCCCAGGCGGTCCCGCAGCCGTCGCATGTAGTAATGGAATTGCTCCAGGGACACGTCCGGCGGAATGCCGTGGTCCAGCATGGGAATCCAGCCGGGCTGGTCGAACAGGGAGGCCACCCGGTCCAGTTCCCGGTCGATGGCATCGGGGCCCTGGGCCAGGCGGCTCTTGTCGATGCCGCCCATCATGCACAGGCCCGGATACCGTCGGCGGTACGCCAGGATGTCGGGTCCGCAGCCCGCCTCGAACGGAAACAGGAATCCGACCCCCGCGGACAGGAACAGGGGGACCAGTTCCTCCACGTTCCCGTCGGTGTCCACGGAGACCACCGTCGCGCCGATGGCGTCGGCCGTATCCCGGATCCGCCGGTATTGGGGCAGCATCAGGGTGCGGACCATGTCGGGGGACATCAGGGACCCGGTCCGGCCGGACATGTCTTCCCAGATGTGGATCCAGTCGATCCGGATGTGCCGGGCGGCCCTTCGATACACGGCGGTCCAGAGGTCGGCCAGGGTCGCCATCATCTCCAG
>JAKPNJ010000327.1 GCA_029548445.1 Bacillota bacterium
GCGGGTTGTGGAGCGGCGCCAGGGCGAAGCATCGCCGGATGGCTTCCTTGACATCCGGGGTAATGCGGGCCGATCCCGAGAATCGCTCGCCTCCGTGGACGACCCGGTGTCCGATGGCCTGGATTTCGGACATGCTGGCGATCACCCCGTGTTCGCGGCTCTGGAGGACGGCGAGAACCTCCCGGATGGCTTTGCGATGGGTCGGCATGTCCACCGACAGGACCACGTTGTCGGCCCCGTTCCGGGAATGCTTCAGCAGCGACCCGGCGATGCCGATGCGTTCGGCGATGCCCCGGGCCATCACGGAGGCGGTGGCGGTGTCGAACAGCTGGTACTTGATCGAGGAGCTTCCGGCGTTGATCACGAGGACTTTCATTCGGCTACCTCCTGGGCCTGGCAGGCCGTTATGGCGACGACGCCGACGATGTCCTCCGCGGTGCATCCGCGGGACAGGTCGTTGACCGGCCGGGCGATCCCCTGGGTCACGGGGCCATACGCCTCGGCCCTTGCCAGGCGCTGGACGATCTTGTAGGCGATGTTGCCCGCATCCAGGTCGGGGAAGACCAGGACATTGGCCCTGCCGGCCAGGGGGCTGCCGGGCGCCTTGGAGGCCGACACCGACGGCACGATGGCCGCGTCGACCTGGAGTTCGCCGTCGAGCAGGAGATGGGGCGCCTTCTCCCGGGCCAGGCGGGTCGCCTCGACCACCTTGTCCACGAGATGGCTCCGGGCGCTGCCCCTGGTCGAATAGGACAACATCGCCACCCGGGGTTCCTCCCCCACCAGCTGGCGAAAGGACCGAGCAGACGAGAGGGCGATTTCGGACAGCTGGTCGGCATCCGGATCCTCCACCAGGCCGCAGTCGGAGAAGACGAAGACGCCATCCTGTCCATGGACACAATCCGGGACCACCATCAGGAAAAAGGAGGAGACCAGTTTCGTCCCGGGCGCGGTCCGAAGGATCTGGAGGGCCGGCCGCAGGGTGTTGGAGGTGCTGTTGATGGCGCCGGCCACCATGCCGTCGGCTTCGCCCTTCTTCACCATCATGACGCCGAAGTACAGGGGGTCGGCCATGGTCTCCCTGGCCTGTTCCGGGGTCATTCCCTTGGATTTCCGCATCTCATGGAGGGTTGTCGCATAGTCCCCGAAGCAGTCGGCCGTGGCCGGATCCACGATCCGGGCGCCGGACAGGTCCAGGCCCCGCCCGGTTTCACGAATGGCGTCGGGATTTCCCACCAGCACGATGTGCGCGATATCCCGGGCCATGACGGCGGCCGCGGCTTCCAGCACGCGCCGGTCCGTTGTCTCGGGCAGCACGATGGTCTTCCGGTCTCCACGGGCGCGTTCGATGATCGTCTCGATGAACCCCATGTTGCGTCTCCTTTTTCCTTACATGGCAAAAGCCGGCTTCCGGCCGGCACCCTCTGCAATCTGTTTCAGGACAGAAAAATTATAACGGACGGGTTTGGGAAGAACAAGGTCGTCCGGGCAGGATATTACATGAATGCTCGTGGTTTGATCCGGCGGATCTGAGCGTCCCTGCCGCCTGGCTTGTGTCCGGATCGCGTGTCCGGCCGGCGGAGCCAGGCGACGACGAAAAGAAAAAGGCCGGCGGCCACCAGGATGTCACCGGGGCTGATCATGGTCCGGAAGAGGCCGCGAAATGGCAGGACATCGCCAAGGAACAGGAGATGGGCGTTTCCTTCCGCCAGGAAGTAATCCGGGGACGCCTCGATCCTGGACCGGGCTTCCTCCCCGAAGCCGGAAAAGACGGAGATCCATGGCCCAATGGGCATGCGGCCGCCGTTGGCCAGGACGACCAGGGCGTTGGCCAGGTTGCCCGCCAGCATGAGGGGCATGCCGGGACGTTTCAGGTTCAGCGCGAAAAAAGCGGCCATGATGCCGTACTTCAGGATCGCGGCCGCCAGCAGCAGCGGGGTCCTGGCAGACGCGCCGGGGAACAGGGCGAAGGGCCACCCGAAGCCGACGAGGCCCTCCACGGCCAGGGCGCAGAAAACCAGTGGCAGGGCCCGGACTCTCCGCCGCCTGGCCCACCGGAGGCCGCCGCCCATGAGCCACCCCGTCAGGCCTCCCAGCAGCGCGGCTTCCAGGATCACGTGGGGTTCGCCCCTTCCCGCGGAGCGCCGTGGGGCATGGGCCGGACATGGCCATGCCGGGCATCCAGCGCATGGATGAAGGCGTCCACCACAGCCGGGTCGAACTGCCGGCCTGCACAGCGCCTCAGTTCGGACAGGGCCGCTTCCTCGGACATGGCTTTCCTGTAGGGACGGTCGGATGTCATGGCGTCATAGGCGTCGGCGACGCAGATGATCCGGGACTCCAGGATCTCTCCACCGGCATCGGCGTGGGCCGGATACCCTGTGCCGTCGTAATGGACGTGGTGTGTCTTGATGATGTGCACTGCATCCTTCAGGAAGTCGATCTCCTCCAGCATCCTGTACCCGATTTCCGGATGGCGCCGGATTTCCGCGTATTCCGCCGTCGTGAGGCGCCCCGGCTTGTTCAGGATGGCCTCGCTGATGCCGATCTTCCCCACGTCATGCAGCAGGGCCGCGTACTTCAGGGTCTCCATGCGGCCTGCGGGCAGGCGCATCTGTTCGGCGACCATCATGCAGTATTCCTCGACCCGTCGGGAGTGGCCGATGGTGTAGTAGTCCTTGGCCTCGATGGCGGCGGCCATGGCCTTGATCGTATCAAGATAGCCCCGCTTCAGGGAACTGTACAGGACGAATGTATACCTCGCCAGCATGAGGGGACCGAAGAACAGGACGACAGCCACGAGGCCGAAGGACTGGAACATGACGACCAGGATCAGTCCCAGGCATCCGATGCCCAGCAGGCTGGGGATGGACCAGCGGAAGACGGACAGCCACTGCCGGAAGGCGCCCTTCCCGGCTTCCAGTGCGAAGTACACGGCCAGGAGGCCGGTGTTCACCAGGATAAAGGCCAGGATGGCCGCGACGATGGCGGGGAGGTTCCGGGCGAGGAAGGCGAACACCGCGGCGGCTTCCCGTATGCCGAGGGAATGGAGCGGTTCGCCGCCCAGCAGGGCATAGACTGTCCCGCTGGCCATGACAGTCAGGACATAGTTCGACGCATTGAAGAGCGTCTTGTACAAAGGTGTATTGAACAGGTGGCGATACACGCCGGGCTGGACCTTGATCACGGCACCCAGGACCGAAAGGAACAACACCCAGGCGGTCCCGGCGGGCCCGAACAGGACCAGGGCACACAGGCTGTTGGCGAAGGCGACCGTGATCGCCTTGTCCTCCCCGATCATGACGGCCTGGGATTCCGCGATGGCGCCAAGGACGGACAGGAACAGCAGGTACGGCAGGATCGACACCAGGGCAGGCCATTCCAGGAGGGTCACGACCCCCAGCAGGACCAGGCCTGCCGAGGCCACCAGGACAAGGTAGACGATGCTCGATCGTTTCATGGATCCGATCTCCATCTCCTTCTTGGGGGATGGGTGTCGCGACCGGGTCGGGCAGGGGGGGCCGGCAATCCAGGTTCAATGGGACGATGCATGGATGCCAACAATCACATGAGTCTCCACTGTGCGCCGCTGGCCAGGAAAATGGCCAGGAGCGCAGCCAGAATGCCAAGAATCCTCTTCACTTGAACAACCTCCCTGTTGAGAGACTCTGCCCCTCCGCTATGCAAGCAGGCTGTTCCGCTTCGCTTCGCCGGCCGATCCCCGTCCTTTCCGGTTCGTTCGGCACGAACCCTAGGGATACCATACCATGGAAGGCATGGCCGATCCCTGGAAGACACCGGATTGTAAGCTGATTTAACGGACTTGTCATCCTTGTAATCGGGGTGGAATCTTGGGGATCCGCCTACCTTCCGGACAAGCGGGGAAGGATGCGGTTTACGGCGTCCAGCACCGCGCGGACGGCGGCGCTGTCATCGCCCACCGCTTCCAGGATCGGGCAGGTTCCCAGCAGCAGGTACTCCCGACCGTCGAGGATGTATCCGACGGCTGCCTCGACGCAATCGGCGGAGGCGATCCGGTTTTTCTGGACATCGAGCAGGAAGAAACGATCCTGGCCGGCATGGAGGTTCAGGGCGGCGACACAGGCCCGGGCGGCGGACTGGATTCGCCCGCGGACCGATGCGGACCCGCCCGCGGTTCCTGTATAGACTGTATTGGGTCCCTTCAGCTCGACAGTGGTCGATACCCCGAGGGAATCCAGCCGCAGGGTCAGATTCAGACAGAGCAGCCGATCCTGGATCGACAGAGCGGCAGGCGGGGGGACGGCGATCGGGGGTTCTGCGGCAGGCGTTTCGACAGATGCTTCGGCCGCTGCTTCGGCAGGCGCTTCGACAGATGCTTCGGCAGGTGTTTCGACAGGTGCTTCGGCCGCTGCTTCGGCAGGCGCTTCCCCCCGGGGCTGGAACACCGGCGAAGCGGCAGGTTCTCCGGTCTCCACGGCGGGTTCCGGG
>JAKPNJ010000332.1 GCA_029548445.1 Bacillota bacterium
CCCTTCATCGACTTCGAGGTCATCTCGACCCTGGTGTACAAGAGTGGCATCCAGGCCCGGAATTACTCCATGGCCACCGCGGTCGGGCTGCTGCAGGGCGTGGTCGCCTTCGTCCTGACGGCGGGGGCCAACTTCGTCTCCAGGAAGATCAGCGGCATCGGCATCTGGTAGGAGGAGCCCATGGCAGACATCGCAAACGGCCGGATCCCGGCCCAATCGGTCCCGAAAGCAGGAAAGCGCCGAATCCGTCGCAGCCCGGGCTACAGGATTTTCCAGGTGGCGAACCGGATCTTCCTTATCCTCCTGTCCTTCGCCTTCCTGTACCCCTACCTCAACATCCTGTCCATCGCTTTCAACGACCCCGCGGACACGAAGAAGGGGGGCCTGTTCCTCTTCCCCCGGGCCCCTTCGGTCTACAACTTCGAGCTGCTCCTCGGGGATGAAGTCCTGGGCAACGCGGCGTTCATTACCCTCTCCCGGATCCTCATCGGCACGGCCCTGGCCCTCCTGGTCCAGTTCGGCGCCGGCTACGCCTTTACCAAGCGGGGCTTCCGGGGCCGCAGCGGCCTGCTGGTCTTCCTCATGGTGCCCATGTTCATCAGCGGCGGCCTGATTCCCTACTATATCCTGCTGGCCAACACGAATCTGATCAACACCTTCTGGGTCTATATCCTCCCCGACGCCTTCGTTTTCTTCCACACGGTCCTGATCCGGGTGTTCATCCAGACCACCGTCCCGGTCAGCCTGGAGGAAGCCGCCAAGCTCGACGGCGCCAACGACGTCTATATCCTGTTCCGGATCGTCCTGCCCCTCTGTGCCCCCATCCTCGCCACCATTGCCCTGTTCACCATCGTGTTCCACTGGAACGACTGGACCAACACCCTCTTCTTCGCCACCAGCCGACGACTCCATACCCTGCAGTATCGGCTGATGCTGGTGATCCGGGAGAGCGAGGCGCTCCAGGCGATGATTCGTGCATCCATCCGGCAGGGAGATTTCACCAGGGTGCCCCGGGCCACCCCCGAATCCATCCGCAGCGCCATGCTGATCGTCACGACGCTGCCGATCATCCTGTTCTACCCCTTCCTGCAGAAGTACTTCCTCAAGGGCGCGGTCATCGGCGCCCTGAAGGACTGAACGGACGAGAAGAATGGAATGAGACTCCCCCGCCGGACGATGCGGAGTAGAATGAAAGGAGGAATCGGCATCGCCGCCATGAACCCTTCCTGACAACACGATCGGAATTAGGACACACCTGGAAAGAAGGAGGATCCCGATGAACAAGAACCCGATCCGGTTCCTGGCCCTGCTGCTGGTCCTGGCCCTGGCCTTTACCCTCCTGGCGGGATGCGGCCAGTCCCCCACAGCCACCCAGGCGCCCACCGGCGCCACAACCCCCACCGAACCCCCGGCCCAGAACTACTGGGACCTGCTGGACACGGTGGCCGACACCTCCGACCTGCCCGACTGGACGGGCCCCAAACTGAAGCTTGTGATCTGGGACGCCCAGGGTACCGGAAACAAGCCCCGGCCGGATATCCAGGACCCGATCGTCGCCGCGGAGATCGAGCGGGTCACCGGCGTCTCCATCGACTATGAAAACTCCTATGACAACCGGGGCCAGGACGAGAGCATCCTGGAGCTCATCGCTGCGTCCGGCGACTGGCCGGATGTGGTGGTCAGCGCCTACAGCTCCCTGTCGAAGATGGTCCAGAACGACATCGCCTGGGACCTGACGGACTACATCCCCCAGTATGTTCCGTGGCTCGAGAAGCGCTATCCGAAGGACTCGGCCTTCGCCTCCGTGTATGACGACCCGGTCCAGGTGACCGGCGGCCAGGAGGGTCGGATCTTTGCGCTGCCGAACCGGATCAACGCCTCCGGGGTCTATACCCAGGTGTTCCAGGACGTGGATCTCGAGCGCTGGAGCCGCCTCGTCCCCCTCAAGAGCTGGGAAGCCAGCAACAACGCGAAAATCTATGTGCGGGATGACCTGCTGAAGGCGGTCCGGCCCGGCGCCCTGACCCTCGCCGAGCTGGAAGGTATATATGAGCAGGAAGGCGCATACACCCGGGAGCAGCTCTTCGATGTGTCGATCAGGAGCATGGACGACTATATCCAGCTCCTGCGGGACCTCAAGGCTTACATCGACGCCAACGACATCCAGGAGGACGGGAAGAAGGTCATGGCCGGGATGGCCAATGAAGGCGGCGACACCTATGCGTTCCTCGCCTGCCTCGTGCCCAGCCTGACCGGCACCCAGGGCGTCGGGTACGGGACCTATTGGATGAAGGGTTCGACGAAGGTCGGGTTCCGACTCCCCGAGATGAAGGAACCCGTCAAGAAATTCTGGCAGCTGGTCCAGGAAGACGTCTGGTCCAAGGAATCCCTGATCGACACCTTCGAGATCACCCGGTCCAAGGTCGACAGCGGTCTCTACGCCACTCTCCACGTCCCGTGGATGGGGCCGAACAACGCCGCCCTGGAAGAGGCCGGCAAGTCCTTCCGCTACCGGAAGCTGAACCTGGAGATCCCCTTCGACACCGACAACTACTTCCTCTTCCAGTCCGGTCCGGCCAGCACCAGCGCCAACTGGACCATCGTCAAGGAGAACATCGACGAATCGGAACTGATCCAGATCCTGCGTTTCTTCAACTACTGCCTGAGCGACACCGGGGACCGGAACCTGATGTGGGGTCCCCGCTCGGCGGGACTCTGGACGGAAGCGGACGGCAAGCGGACATTCGTCAGCAGCGAACTGGTGTCCGATCTCGTCAACCGCCAGGACACGGGGCTGAACATGAAGTACGGGCTATACAGCGGAGTCTTCCCGAACTACTGGCTGCCATTCCCCTCGGCCTACCAGAATGGTATATCCCTGAACAACCCCACCTATGTCTATGACGAGGTGGTACGAAGCCGGTCCGACTACGAGAAGGCTTACACATCGGCCGTCCTGAAGGGCGAGGGGTACTGGATGGACGAAATCCAGACCATCGTCGCCATGACCCCGGACTTTTGGAACTTCGAGGCGGACGTGACCGTGGCAGGCACGAAGTTCACGGCCACCTGGAACGAGTGGAACGGCATGATCAACGGCTGCCTGGCCGCCAGCAGCGAGGCGGATTTCGAGGCCAAGTGGAATGCGGCCATCCAGTTCATCGAGGAAAGCGGCGGCATGTCGCCGGAAGGGCTGGACGAGATCACGGCCTACTTCCTCGACCGGAACAAGGACTACCTGGATATCCTGCAGGGCGACTGATCCCAGGCAGGGACGGCCCCGCTCCGGGCTGCCGGGGCGGGGCCGTTTTTTCGTCCCGGGGCGGCGGGGGATTGCAATCGCTGGACGTCGGGACTACCTTGAAGGCGGGAGGAGGTCCGCCCGCATGTACAGGATGGTGATCGTCGACGACAAGGCCGTGGAGCGGAGAGGACTGCAGAAGGCCATCGACTGGGGCGACCTGGGGGTGCAGGTGGTCGGGACCTACGCCAACGGCCGACTGGCCCTGGAGGCGGTCGACGCGGATCCCCCCGACATCGTCCTGTCCGACATCGCCATGCCGGTCCTGAATGGCATTGAGATGGCCCGGGAGATCCACGCCCGCCACCCGGACGTCCGCATCCTGTTCATGAGCTGCCACAGCGATTTCGAGTACGCCCGCTCGGCGGTGGAACTGGGAATCGCCAGCTATGTCCTGAAGCCCATCGACCTGGACGAGCTCAAGCAGGCCGTGGGCCGGGTCGTACAGGCCCTGTCCCTGGCCGAGCTGCGGCAGCGGGAACTGCAGAAGGCGAAGGAGGACAGCAAGGCGTCCCTGGCCCTGGCCCGGGAGCACTTCCTGAAGGACCTGATGCTGGGCAACTACGCCAGTCGTGAGGAGGCTGCCGGGCACATGAACCTGGTGGACCTGGCCCTGCCGGCGGGCGCCTCCCTGCAGGTCGCCGCTCTGTCCCTGCTCCGGCCCCGGGAGTCCGCCGACCCCCCGCCGGCCGGCTATATCGTCTCCTACGCTGTCCGGGAGATCGTGGCCCGGTTCTCCGGCGCCGATCTCGTTCTCCTGCCCGTCCAGATATCCGAAACACGATACGCCGTTCTGGCCTTGGCCGGCGGCACAGCGGAAGCCGGGTCCGGGAAGTCGGCCGCGCCAGCCGCATCGGCTGCCCCTGGCCGCCGGACCCTGTTGCCCGGCCTCCTGGACGCCCTGGCCGGCATTCACGACGACATGGGCCGTCGGACTGGCCTGCCGGTCAAGCTGGGGGTCAGCCGGATTGCCGGGGACCTCCTGTCCCTCCCGTCCCTGTATCTCGAGACCGATGCGGCCCTGGGGAGCGTCCTGTACAGCGAATCCGACCCCATCATCCTGTACGAGGCCGTGGCCGGCCTGGAGCGCCAGCCGGTCCTGACCGGTGCCGACCTGGACCTCCTGTACCAGGATCTCCGTTCGGTCCTGTCCACCGGGGACGACGGGGAACTGGACCAGTTCCTGGAGGACCATTTCGCCGCCGAGGGGCCCCCGGCCCCGGAGCTGGCGGTCCGGCGACTGGCCTATACCCTGCTGAACATGGCCGTCCTCCTGCTGGCCGAATCCGGGAAGACCCTCCGGGATGTGTTCGGGGACGAGGCAGACCTGTGGCAGCGGGTCGCCCGGATTGAGACGGTGACATCCATGCGCGAGTGGCTGGCCTCGGTCTTCCGGCCAGTTCGGGACGCCCTGTGGGGCCGGCCCGATTCCTCCCGGTCCCGGATTGTGGGCAGCATCCGGGAAATCATCCACCAGGATTACGCGGAGCCCCTGAAGGTCGACGACATCGCCCGGCGAGTCTTCCTCAGCACCCGGTACTGCAACACCCTGTTCAAGAAGGAGACGGGGCTGACGGTGTTCGACTACCTGGTCGACTACCGGATCCGGATGGCCATGAAACTCCTGCGGAACCCCGACAGCAAGGTCACGGCGGTGGCGTCCGAAGTGGGGTATGACAACCCCTCCTACTTTTGCCTCCTGTTCAAGCGGCACACGGGCCTCACGCCCGCGGAATACAAGATGAGGAACCCGGCATGAGGCGCCGTCGCCTGCATGTCCAGTACAGGCACCGGATCGCGGCGGTCACGTTCCTGATCGTGGCGGTGCCCCTGGCGACCCTGGGCCTGATGTACTTCGGAAAACTGTACCAGGAGCGGAGGGAATCGGCCGTCGCCGAGATCCGGGATAACCTGGCCGATGGCGTCGACCGGTTCCGGGCCCGCACGGAGTCCTATACATCCAAGCTGTTCTACCTGACGACGAACATGGAGATCAGCACCTTTCTCCAGTACGGGGGCACCCACGACCTGGATGCGGTGTACGATTTCATGATCTCCCTGCGCCCTGTTTTCGAGGCCCTGACCGCCGGGGAACGGAACCTGTTCCTGAGCCTGTACTCCTACCGGGAGGATATCTACGGCAGCGGGGACTTCCTGCGGCAGGCCGGTCTCCTGAAATCCCAGATGACCCCGGCCGACGGGGACCTGCCGGACCGGATCGACGCCCTGGGGTCCGGCGAGGTGCTCTGGTGCCGCCGTCTCCTGCCCCTGGCCACCGGGTCGAAGGACGCCCTGGTCCCCCATCTGTGCGGCTACAAGAAAATGACCAGCCTGGGCCAGACCCTGGCGATCCTGGAGATCCGGTCCCGGTTTGACGCCATCGCCCAGCTTTTCGACTTCCCCCTGCCGGACGGAGCCGCTGTTGTCCTCTTCCTGGACGGCTCCCCGGACCCCCTGGTGCTCCAGTCCCGCATGCCCGAGGACGGCGCCCTGGCCGCCGCCCGGTCCCACGCTGCCACCGGGCGGTTCCAGAACACCGAGACCTTCTCCCTGTCGGCGGGAAGCGGCGACACCCGGGTCGTCCTGTACCTTCCGGCCGCCTACACCCAAACCCGGGTCTCCTCCTTCCTCCTGACCGGCGTCGGTTTCTTTGTCCTGCTCTTCGTCTCCATCTTCCTGATCGCGGAGCTGGCGTCCGCCTTCCTGACCCGACGACTCTCGCTCCTGCTCAACCGGACAAACCTGGACCTGGACCTGCAGCTTCGGGAACGGCCGTCCGTCGACGCCGGTTCCGGGACCCCAGCCGCCGAGCCCCTGGACATGGACGACCCCGGGGACGAATTCTCCCTGCTCAGCGTCCGCTTCCAGGAATTGGTGGCCCGGATCCGGGAATACTATGCCCGGATCGCCGGGTATGAGAAGCAACAGCGGGAGCTGGAGCTGGACCTGCTCCAGGCCCGGATCAACCCCCATTTCCTCTACAACACCCTGGACACGATCAAGTGGGTCAGCCGGGAGCCGGGCATCGACCGGGTCATCGACTCCCTGGTCCGGTACTACCGGATCGCCCTGAACAAGGGCAGCAACATCCTGCCCCTCTCCCAGGAGCTCTCCATGGTGGAGGAGTACCTGAAGCTGGAGCAATTTACCTTCGACCTGCCGTTCCAGTACGCTTTCGACGTAGAACCGGCGGTGGGCCGCTGTCTCGTGATCAAGCACATCCTGCAGCCCGTGGTGGAGAACGCCGTCCTCCACGGCGTGTCGGCCCTGGGCGCCGACGGCCGGATCGTCATCCGGGGCCGCCTGGACGAGAGCGGGGTCCGGCTGACGGTCGAGGACAACGGCGTCGGCATCGAACCCGGCAAGATCCCCAGGATCCTGTCGGGCGAGAGCCTGTCGACCCTGGGCGGATACGGGTTGGCCAACGTGATCCGGCGCATCGGGATGCAGTACGGGCCGCCCTACGGCCTCGACATGGAACGCCTGCCGGAGGGGGGAACCCGGGTGACCCTCCGCCTGCCCGCGGTCTCGCCAGAGTCCCCGGTGGACGGAACCCCCAACTGATCCGGATCCGGGCATCGCCTGTCCGGTTCTCCCCTATCCCTCTCCCCCGCCGTGGTGCAGAATGGGCCCGAACGAACCACAGTCCCTCGCGCCGCACCGACGGCATGGGAAGGAGGCTCCATGACCCTTCGAACCCCGACGGAACCAGGCCGTCCGTCCGGCTCGACGATGGCCCAGGTCCTGGGCTTCCTCTACGCGTTCTTTGTCTTCGGGTGGACAGAAAGCCTCCGGGGCCCCACCCTGCCCCTGGTCATGGACGATGCCGGCCTGGGGTACGCCGTGACCGGCCTCGTCATGCTGGCCGGATACCTGGGATTCACGTCGGCCTCCCTGGTCATGGGCCTCCTGTCGGACCTCCGGGGGAACCGGCGGGTCATCCTCCTGGCCGCAGGTTCGCTGGCGGCCGGCATCCTTGTCTACTCTTCCTCCCGGACGGCGGGTTTTCTGTTCCTCGGGATGCTCCTGGTGGGGTTCGGCCTCGGTTCCATCGAACTGGGAGGCAATGCAGGCATCGCGGGCCTCCGGGGCATCCGGACGGGCCGCTTCCTCAACCTGCTGGGATTCTGCCACGGCCTGGCCTCCATGACGGTGCCCGCCATCGCGGGATTCCTGCTGGGTCGGGGGATGTCCTGGCGGACATTCTACCGGCTGGACCTGGTCCTCGTGCTGGCCCTGTTCCTGCTGTTCCTGCTCCTCCGGCTCCGGCGCCCGGAACCGGTACGGCCGGACGCCCGGCCCCGGCTGGACCTGCCCCGCCTGACGAAGACCGTCGGGTCTCCCCGGATGCGCTGGTTCTACCTGCTGGTGGCCGCCTACATGTCCGCCGACATCGCCCTCTCCACCTGGCTCGTGGCCTTCCTGCGGGACGTCCGCGCCTTCTCCCTGGAAACGGCCTCCCTTTACCTGTCGCTCTATTTCGGTGCCATCACCCTGGGGCGGTTCCTGGGCAGCTTCTTCGTGGACCGGTTCCCCTACACCGCGGTCATCGCCCTGTCGTCCGCCGGCGCTGCGGCGCTGATCCTCCTGGGCCTCTTCGGTCCGGCGCCCCTGGCGATCCTGATTCCCCTGTCGGGCCTCTTCTACTCCGTGGTCTTCCCCACCTCCGTCGGCGCGGTCTCCTCCCTCCACAAGGAGTCCGCCGGCACCGCCCTGGGGATCTACTTCGCCTTCGCCGGGCTCGGGGGGATGCTGGGTTCCTGGCTGATCGGCCAGGTGGCGGAGCGGTGGGGGCTGACCGGCGGCTTCGTCGTGATCGTTGTCCTGCTGGGGATCGTGGTACTGGCCGTCTCCCGGGTGTCCCGGGCCCACCATCCGGAGGAGGCGCCGTCATGGACCGGCTGAATCTCGTCTATCTCTACGCCGACGACATGGGCCGGGGCATGCTGTCCTGCTACGGGCAACAAATACTCCGGACCCGGCACATCGATCGCCTGGCCAGCCGGGGGGTCCGCTTCACGAACTTCTGCGCCAACGCCTTCTGCGCCCCCGCCCGGGCCAGCCTGCTGTGCGGCATCCACGATGCTCACGCAGGCCGGTGGTCCTACACGCCGGGCGCCTACTACAAGAAAATCTCCACCGGGGCGATCTCCTTCGACGAGCTCCAGGAAGTCCTCCAGTTCGTCGGGGTCCGGCCTGCCGCCGGGACCTGCACCCTGGCGAACCTGGCGAAGAAGGCCGGCTACGCGACGGGCCAGGTCGGCAAGCTCGAGTGGGGGTTCTCGACGACGGTCCGGGAGATGGCCGAGCATGGCTGGGACGAGTACTTCGGCTACCTGGACCATATCCGGGCCCATGGCTACTACCCGCCGTTCCTGGTCGAGAACGGGCAGGTGGTTCCCATCGGGGGGAACACGGATCCCCACTGCGGCCGGCCTCCCTACAAGGGACCGGATGGCCATCCGGACGAGGCGGACCGGGACAGGGCCGGACGGGCCCGGTACTCCCAGGACCTGTTCGACGACTGGATCCTGCGCTTCCTTCGGGCCCATCGGGACGAGCCCTTCTTCCTCTACCACCCCAGCCAACTGCCCCATGGGCCTGTGTTTTATCCGGATCTCCATCCCCAGGTCGCCGACCGCCGCGACCTGACCCGCATCGAGAAGGAGTATGCCTCCATGGTGCTCCGGTTCGACGACACCGTGGGCAAGGTCGTGGACGAGCTGGAGCGCCTGGGGCTGTCCGACCGGACCCTGGTGATCGTCGCCTCGGACAACGGCCACACGGTTCATGACTATCGCCGCGTCGGGCGGACAGATCCGGATACCCAGCTGGACGGCGTCCCGACGGACGACCGGAACCGGCCCTTCCGGACCGAGACCTGCGGCGATGTCTTCAACGGCAATGACGGGATGGCCGGCCTCAAATTTTCCAACTGGAACGGCGGCTGCGTCATCCCCTTCCTCGCCTGCTGTCCGCCGCTCATCCCCGCCGGCACGGTGTGCGACCGCCTGGCCGCCAATTACGACACCCTGGCCACCTTCGCCGACCTGCTGGGCCTGCCGACCCCGCCCGATACGGACGGTCTCTCCTACCTGTCCCTGCTCCGGGACCCGGCCAGCCCCGGGCCCCGCCGGACCGTCGTCTATGCCAGCGACTACGGCCCCGCCCTGGTAGACGACGAGGGATGGAAGCTCCGGGTCTACATCCCGCCGGAGATCCTGTCGGAAAACGCCACCGCCGATTTCTCCCACGATCCCCGGGTGGAATGGCAGCTCTTCTTCCTGCCCGACGATTTCGCCGAGCGTCGCGACCTCTCGCGGCTCCACCCCGATCGGGTGCAGCGAATGAAGAAGAAAGTCCTCGATGAGTGCGACGGCAATCTCTACCATGCGACGCCCATGGCCCACCGGGTCTGTCCGTCGCTGCGGGCCCTGACCTGGCCCGAAATCGAGGGAGGCGCGGTATGACGTTCGATCTCCGGCAGGTTCCCTTCAGCCGCCGCGGCTCCTGGCTCGCCTTCT
>JAKPNJ010000322.1 GCA_029548445.1 Bacillota bacterium
TAATCGTCCGCCAGCAGGTAGCTCATGCCCATGACGGTCATGACGTTCCGGAGATTGCCCAGGACGCTGCCGCAGTGGATCCCGATGGGATCTCCCGGCGGATTGGCGGCCACATGCCGGCGGATGCCCTCCAGGCTGACCCGCTCCTCCCGGAAAACCAGCTTGTCCCGGAACAGGGCCTCGAAGCTCTCCCGGTCCTTCAGGAGCCAGTCCACTTCTCCCGGGATGCTGCCGGCCCCCTCGCGCAGTCGTTCGATGACCCCCTCGCCGTTCCGGACCAGGACGAACCCGTCGGGTTCCCTGGCGACGACCTCCCGCTCGAAGCCCGGCCACAGCCCCGAGGCGGGCCCCGGCACGTTTTGCCAGTTGTACTCGAAGCCGAGGCGGGCCATGATCTCCTTGTCGGCGTCGTTGCCGTCGCCCCAGGCCCGGGCCAGCTCCATGGAGAGATGCCCCTGTTCCGCCCATTCGACCAGCAGCTCGTTCCAGCTCCCGAACCAGATGGCCGGCAGCCGGTCTACCGGTTGGTACCGCAGGATGTTCAGGACCCGTTCCCGTGTGTTCATGCGCCCTCCGGGCTTGCCGCCCCGTATCCGGGCCGTCGGGCCGCTCCCTGCGGCCTCCCGGTCCGGCTCGTCCTGTCATGATTCTAGTCCCTCCACAGACGTGGTACAATTCAATCTATTGCCAGATATTTCGAAAAATTGCCCGCCATCCGGAAGGGAAATTCCTGGGGCGAGAAGCCGGAAAGGTCCGGCCGACAAGCAATTCGGGGAGGGGTCGATCCATGCGGGTCATGTCCAATGTGAAAAACGAGTATGTTTTGGAGGCCTACCCGGTTCCCTTTACGGACCTGGGGTCCCGGCTGTTCTATTGTCCCACCGTTGCGGGGCATTTCCGGTGCGACGGCTCCTACTATACGATCCGGGACGGCATGGAAGGATACCTCCTGCTCCTGACCCTGCAGGGCCGGGGCGTCCTGTCGTTCCGGGGCGGCGTCCACGAGTGTCCGCCGGGGTCCGTCCTGCTGATCCCGTGCATGGAGCTCCACGACTACCGGACGGCGCCGGGGGAGACCTGGGAATTCCTCTATATGCACGTTCAGGGCCTGAACCTGGAGACCTACGTCGACTGCCTCCTCCAGCGGATGGGTCCCGTGATGCCGGAGGCCGGCGCCGGGATCCGGGTCCATATGGAGACGATCCTGGAGCTGGCCCGAACCCTGATGCCGGGCTACGAGGAGGATTTGTCGCTGGAGGTGGCCCACATCCTGCGGATCCTCGTCAAGCGGGCGGCCGGGTGGAACGAGGTCGGCCGGGACCTGGCGGTGCGGCTGGCGGGCCTGATCCAGGCCCGGTACGACCGGCCCCTGTCCCTGCAGGAGATGGCCGACCGGTTCCGGGTGAGCCGGTTCCACCTGATCCGGGCGTTCCGGGCGGCCACGGGCTTCACGCCCCATGAATACCTGAAGAAGTACCGGGTGCGGATGGCCTGCGCCCTGCTGCTCTCGTCGGACCTGCCCGTGGCCCGGATCGCCGAGTGCTGCGGATTTGGCGCCGCGTCGTCCCTGTCGTCCGCCGTCCGGGCGGAAACCGGCCGGTCGCCCCTGGCCTACCGCCGAAAAATGCTGGGAGTTCGGGACATCGCCGGTGCCCACGACGCCCCCGCCACCCCCGGCGCCGGCCGGTCCCTGCCGCCGACAGGCCGGAATCCCGGGGCTTACGCGCAGGCTCCCGGGATTACCGCCCGGGTTCCTGGGGATGCCGCCCCGAAAGCAGGCCGCCGCCCAGGAGCCCGAACATT
>JAKPNJ010000023.1 GCA_029548445.1 Bacillota bacterium
CCCAAGGACCGGGGACAGCAGCGCCACCAGGATGGCCGCGATGCCCACCGAGAGACCCCACAGGCGGGTGCCTTCGGCGCCCCCCACCACGACGTTCTTGAAATAGGCGGAATAAACCGCCAGCAGCACGACCGATGCATAGGCCGAATTGCCGAAATCATAGATGTACCAGGACCACCTGGCGCGCTTCTCCTGCTTCGGGACCATCACGTCCATCCCCCACTCCTTCCGGAACCGGTTCGGCGATCGACCGGGCGTCCCGCCATACCGGAAACGTCATGGGCCGGTCGTCGGGGTTCACAATACTGTGAGTCTATCAGGAGTTGTTCGAACTGGAAAGGGAATCGAGTGCCAGGACGCAGGTCGATTCCGCCGGCTCCTCGGCAAGGTGGATCCGGGAAAGCGGAGAAGGAGGGATACCCGGCGCCCTCGCCAGGCCCGCTTCCCTCGGGCTTGGGAGTTCCGCTTCGCTCCAACGAACCCTCATGCATGCCGGTATCAGCCGCTCGGGTTCTCATCCCTCCTTCTCCCGGATATGGAACAACCCGCCTCTCTCGAGGCGGGTTGTCGTTTTGGCGGAGAAGGAGGGATTCGAACCCTCGCTGGAGTTGCCCCCACTAACGGTTTAGCAAACCGTCCCCTTCGGCCTACTTGGGTACTTCTCCAAGGGTGGCGGAGAGAGTGAGATTCGAACTCACGGTAGATTCGCATCTACGCCGGATTTCAAGTCCGGTGCCTTAAACCAACTCGACCATCTCTCCATGCATCAGGTCCTGGTCGGCCCGGCGCGTTGAAAGTGTATCGTGAACGGCATGTCTTGTCAATTCTCGGCAGGTCCGGCAGGAGGATCCGCCGGGCGGCTTTCGGGGTCCTTCCCGGCAATGAGGTCCAGCAACCGGGAGAGGTCTTCATAGGAATAATACTCGATGACGATGGTCCCCTTCCGGTTCCGGTCCTTCAGGTGGACCCGGGTGCCCAGGGCAGAGCCCAGGCGCTCCTCCACTGCCTTGACACTGGTGCGGTAGGCCTCGTCCGGACGAATCGGCTTCTTTCGGGGCTGCAGCAGGTGCCGGACAAGCTTTTCGGTTTCACGAACACTCAGCCCCTTGTCCACGATGACGTCCGCCGCCTGCCGCTGGACCGCTGCGGCCGGCAGGGCCAGCAGCGCCCGGGCATGACCGGCCGAGAGCTTCTCGTCGACGACATACTGGCGGATTTCTTCCGACAGGTTCAGGAGGCGCAGGGTGTTGGCGATGGCGGGACGGCTCAGTCCGATGGTGCTGGACAGCCGTTCCTGGGTCAGGCCGTGTTCCCGGATCAGTCGATCGAAGGCCAGGGCTTCCTCGATGGGATTCAGGTCCTGCCGCTGGATATTCTCGATCAGGGCAACCTCCAGGACCTGGGCGTCGGTCATCTCCCGCACGATGGCGGGAATCACCGCGAGACCGGCCTGGCGGGCGGCTCGCCAGCGGCGCTCGCCTGCGACGATGCGGTACCCCCGGCCCTCCCGGCGGACGATGATGGGCTGGATGACGCCTGTAATCCGAATGGATTCCGTCAGTTCATCCAGCCGCTCCCGATCGAAGCGCTTCCTCGGCTGTTCGCTGTTGGGCGTAATGTCATTGATCTTCAGCTCGACAATGGAGTTCTTGATCCCTTCCGGAATGCCTTCCGACGAGATCAGGGCTTCCAGCCCCTTCCCCAGTCCCCTTCCCTGCGCTGTCATGTGCCGCTCCCTTCCGCTCGCCGGATCACTTCCCGCGCCAGGGATTGGTAGCTTTCCGCTCCCCGGGACCGCGGGTCGTACTCCTGGATCGACTTCCCGAAACTGGGCGCCTCGCTGAGACGGACGTTCCTGGGGATGACCGTCCGGAACACCTTGTCTCCGAAATAGCGTCGTACCTCGTCGGAGACCTGGGCCGACAGCTGGGTACGGGCATCATACATCGTGATGACGACCCCAAAGATCCCGAGATCCGGGTTGAGCCGCCTCTTGACCAGGTTGATGGTTTCCATCAGCTGGGTCAGGCCTTCCAGTGCATAGTACTCGCCCTGGATCGGTACGATCACTTCCTGGGCGGCGACCAGGGCGGACAAGGTCAGCAGCCCCAGGGAAGGAGGACAGTCCATCAGGATGAAATCATATCGGTCCAAAACCGGGCGAATCGCAAACTTCAGGGTCATTTCCCGGTCCCTGGCCCGGTCCAGCTCCAGTTCCGCCCCGGCCAGCTGGATGTTGGCGGGACAAAGGGAGAGGTACGGGCGACCGCTTTCCCGGATGATGTCCTGGATGGGCATGTCATTGATCAGGGCGTCGTAGGTCGTCCTGTCCAAGCTCTTCTTATCGAATCCAAGGCCGCTGGTTGTATTGCCCTGGGGATCCACGTCGACCAGAAGGACCCGCTTCCCGGTTTCGGCCAGGATCGCGGCCAGGTTCACGCTGGTGGTGGTCTTGCCGACTCCACCCTTCTGATTGACGATCGCCAGCACCACGGCCATCGCGATACCTGCCTTCTGCCGAATGCCCATTTTCTTCCGGAGGCCCGACGCAACAAGGCGATTGTACCATAGGGCAGCCGACGGGGCATAGGTTGTTCCACGTGAAACAATCGCGGAGATCCGTTCTTTTTCCTTACTCGTGAAAGCCTTCCGGGAATGACGCCTGCCCCATGCGAGGCGTCGCGGAACCCCTGACAGGTTGTTTCACGTGAAACACCCCACTGGCTCCATGTCAAACTCCCGCACGGCTGCCGGCCGGCATGCGCGCCAGCGGACAGATGGGAACTGGAAAAACCGTTGGTTATACGTCCACGTGGGTGGCGTACTTGGCGTTCTCCTGGATAAAGTCCCGTCGAGGCTCCACTTTGTCGCCCATCAGGAGGGTGAACGTTTCATCCGCCATCTGGGCATCCCGCAACTCCACGCGAAGAAGCCTCCGGGTAGCGGGGTTCATGGTCGTATCCCACAGCTGGTCCGCGTTCATCTCGCCCAGGCCCTTGTACCGCTGGATCTTGGGCTCTTTCCAACCGGTCCGCTGCTTGACCTCCTCGACCCCCTGGTCGTCGTAGGCATAATGGGAAGCATTTCCTTCATACACCCGATACAGGGGGGGACAGGCGATATAGACATGCCCGGCCTCCACCAGGGGCAGCATGTAGCGATAGAAGAAGGTCAACAGCAGGGTTCGGATATGGGATCCATCCACATCGGCGTCCGCCATGATGATCACCTTGTGGTACCGCAGCCGCGCCAGGTCGAAGTCCGTCCCGATGCCCGCCCCCAGTGCCAGGATCACCGGTAGGAGCTTTTCATTCCCATAGACCTTGTCGATCCGGGCTTTCTCCACATTCAGCATCTTGCCCCACAGCGGCAGGATCGCCTGGTATTTCCGCTCGCGGCCCTGCTTGGCGGAGCCGCCGGCGGAATCTCCCTCGACGATAAAGACCTCGCAAAACGCGGGATCCTTCTCCTGGCAATCCGCCAATTTGCCGGGAAGGGCGTTGGACTCAAGGGCGTTCTTCCTCCGGGTCATCTCCCGGGCTTTCCTGGCCGCTTCCCTGGCCCTGGACGCGGACAGGCACTTGTCGATGACCGTCCGGGCTACCGACGGATTTTCCTCCAGGAATGCGGTCAGCCTCTCGTTGACGGCGTTCTCCATCATGGATCGGATTTCGGCGTTCCCGAGCCGGCCCTTGGTCTGCCCCTCGAATTGGGGATCCGGCAGCTTCACGCTGACAACGGCAGCCAATCCCTCCCGAACGTCCTCTCCCTGCAGGTTCCGGTCTGCCTCCTTGAGAAGGTTGTACTTTCTTGCATAGTCGTTGATGACCTTGGTCAGGGCGGTCCGGAAGCCCGTCAGGTGGGTACCGCCCTCGGAGGTGGCGATGTTGTTGGCATAGGAGTAAACACTCTCCTGGTACCCGTCATTGTATTGGATCGCCACTTCGATGAAGCTGTCTCCGGATCGATAGGTCAGGTAGATGGGATGCCGATGGAGCGGCTCCTTGTTCTTGTTAAGGTACTCGACGAAGGAGATGATGCCGCCGTCGTAGTGCAGCCGCTTCTCGACCGGGGGATCCTGTCGGTCGTCCCGGAGAAGGATCGTGATTTCACGGTTGAGGAAGGCCATTTCCCGATACCGGGCAATCATCATGTCGAAATCGAAGGCGATTTCGGGAAAGATCATCGGATCCGGCCGGAAGGTGGTGGTGGTGCCGGTTCCCTCGCACACGCCGATTGTCTCCAGGGGCGTTTTCGTCACACCCCGCTCGTACCGCTGCCGGTACACCTTGCAGTCCCGACGGACCCGAACCTCCATCCACTCGGACAGGGCGTTGACCACGGACGCACCCACACCGTGGAGGCCGCCGGAAACGCTGTATGCGCCACCGCCGAACTTGCCGCCGGCATGCAGGATCGTATGGACCACCTCGACGGTTGGGATGCCCATCTTCGGGTGGGGACCCACCGGAATGCCGCTGCCGTTGTCCGTAACGGTCACGGAATTGTCCGGATGCACCGTCACCTCGATCATGTCACACCGACCCGCCAGGGCTTCATCGACGGAGTTGGCGACGATTTCATAAATCAAGTGGTGCAGTCCCCGGAGGGTCGTGTCCCCGATGTACATGCCTGGTCGCTTGCGAACGGCTTCCATGCCTTCCAGAACCTGGATGTCGCTTTCCCCGTACGAGGAGACATTCCGGGTATCAAATGTCTCGAGCTCCCCGCCGGCTGATCTGTCATCCTCTATAAAGTCATCCCGCATGGTTCTCGGGTCGACCGCAACGTTCACAAGTTCGTCCGAATCGACGGATTCCGGAACCTGACGCTTGTCATCCATGGATTGATCCTTCCTCTTTTCCTGCGGCCAACGCCTCTTCGGGATGTTCCAGCCGATGCCGCAATGTAGCAGCAGACACCGGTGTCAGATACACCTTCGTTTCCGTCACGACAAACGAGCGCGGCACTTCAGGAGACACGATCTCCAGCGCGTCCCGTTCCTCCGCGGCGGCCAGGAATCTGCGGGTCAGGGAGTCCTCGCCAGTCTCGGCGAAATCCCTTGTCGTCGCATCCAGATCGAAAATACCGAGAATCCGGTCGTCCCCAAGGACGACGCCTCCCCCGATATGAACGATCACGGGCACTCCTCCCACATCATCGAACGAATATACCGAAATTATACCATATTGCATTCAGCCGACCGGATCGACCCGGTCCACCCGTCCCTCCGAAACCTGGTGGTATGTGACGCCTTCGGACTTAAGCAAACGCCCCATCTGGTCCACGATATGGGCGGCATCCGTACAGGTCACGAGGACCTGGGCCTCGCCCATATCTTCCAGCAGTCGGGCTCTCCGGCCTGCGTCCAGCTCGGACATGACGTCGTCCAGGAGGAGAACCGGCATGTCTCCTGTCTCTTCATGAAGAATGACGAGTTCGGCCAGCCGCAGGGACAGGACGGCCGATCTCTGCTGTCCCTGGGATGAAAATGGCTTCATTCCCTCCCCGTCCAGGGAGAGTTCCAGGTCGTCCCGATGCGGGCCGACTCCCGTGGCGCCCTTTTCGATGTCTTCCTTCCGGCCATGGACCAGTCGGGTCCGAAAGGGTTCCTGCCAGTCTGTCGCCGACAGGAGCTCCTGGCCCTGCCGGCCCCCGCCCAGGGCCCGGTACCGGAGATGCAGGCGTTCCCTGCCGGAGGACAGCTTGGCATGGCGATCGGCTGCGATTTCCCGGATCCGTTCCGCGAAGTGCTGGCGGACAGCCAGGATGCGGGACCCGGTGTGGACCAGGGCTTCGTCCCACACTTCCAGCGAATCCCGGACATTGGCCTCTTCCCCTGTCCGTCCCTCGGAGCGAAGCTGCTTCAGCAGCGCATTCCGCTGGGAGAGCTGGCGGGCGTATTGCTGGAGATCATGGAAGTAGGAAGGCCGGACCTGGGAGATCAGGAGATCCATGTACCGGCGCCTGGCCGACGGTCCCTCCTTTACGAGCATCAGGTCCTCCGGGGCGAAGATCACGGCATGGAACAGGCCCATGAGATCCGCCACCCGCTGCAGGACGGCCCCGTTGTGCTCGATGGTGCGAAACGCCCTGCCTCCGGCCGATTCCGGTGCTTGTTCCCGATAGGAAAGCGCCAGTGTTTCTTCCTGGCCATGACGGTTCAGGAAACAAATGCCCACCCGATATCCCGACCTGTCATGGTGGATCAGGTCGGAATCCCTGGACGTCCGGTGGGACCGGGCGCAGGCGCACAGATAGACGGCTTCCAGAAGGTTCGTCTTGCCTTCCGCGTTGTCGCCGAAAAAGACGGTTATGCCGGGCTCGATGGCGACCCTCAGGTTTTCATAGTTCCGGAAGTCCGTCAGTTCGAGGCTTGTGACCCGCATGGCGGCGATCAGCGACGCAGCGGGAGTACCAGGTAGGCGAAATCGCTGCCCTCCGACGGTTTCATGACACAGGGCCCCATGGATCCGTTAAAGGCGATGGTCACGGTCTCCTGGTCGATGACTTTCAGGGCATCGAGAAAGTACCTGGGATTGAAGTCGATGTCGATGCGGTTTCCGGTCAGTTCCACCGGGATTTCCTCCCGCAGGGTTCCGATGTCCGTATTGGCCGTCACGACCAGGGTGTCGTCCTCGGACATGGACAGGCGGACCGGGAACCGCTTGTCTTCGCTGGAGATGATCAGGGAAGCCCGGGCGATGGCATCCATCATGGCGACCGGCGACACCACCAGGGTACTGTCCGCGGTTTGGGGAATGATGCCCCTGTAATTCATATACTCTCCCTGGATCAGGCGGGAGGTAATCTTGACGTCTCCCATATCGAACAGGATATGGTTGCCCGACGGGCGGATCAGGACAGGCTGTTCCCCTCCGGATTCCAGGACCCGGACTACCTCCTGCAGCGTTCGGCCCGGCACGATAAAGGACATGGTCCCGACTTCGTCCCCCTCGACGGTCTTTCTCCTCAGGGCAAGGCGGAATCCGTCGATGGCGACCATTTCGACCTGGTTTCCCTCACAACGCAGATAACATCCATTCAATGTTGGCCGGCTCTCGTCCGAGCTGACTGCAAAAATGGTCTGGCGGATCATGTCCTTCAGCAAACTTTGGCGAATCGAGACCGCCTTGCCGTTGTCCACCACAGGTATCTTGGGATACCCGTCCGCCGCAATCCCCTTGATCGTAAAATGGGTCTTTCCGCTGTCGATGGTAATCTGCCCGTTTTCGGACACTTCCATCATCACGATGTCTTCCGGCAGTTTCCGTATGATGTCTCCGAACATCCTGGAAGGAACCACGATGTGTCCCTTCTCCCGGATATCCGCCTCCATCAGGCACTCGATGCCCGTTTCGAGATCGTACCCCGTCAGTTTGACGGTTTCGTCGGCCTCGACCAGGATACCGTCGAGGATCGCCAGAGTGGAACGCGATGGAACGGCTTTCTGGACGATGGCGATGGCTTCCATCCAGCGGTCTCTCGATCCGATGATTTTCATGTTTCGGTACCCCCCGGTCGACGTATTCTGATTGTCTTCATTCTATCATTCTTTCTTATTATGGGGTGTTGAGAGCGTGGAAAAAACCGCGAACGCAGGCGGTTCCAGGGTTGGAGGAACGTGGATTCCTGTGGAGAAGCGACATTGTGATGTGGGCATTCTGTGGAAGGATCCGGTACCGGGATTTTTCCACATTCCATGAGATCGCAGTTGTCCACGTTCCACAGGAAAGTGTGGGAAAACGATCCGGACCGAAACAGGCCAGCGACCGCCACTCCCCTGCCGCGGGGTGTCGTCCCGCCACCCCTCAGCTTGCAGTGGGCGTCGGTCGGGTCGTGAATATCGTTCTGAATGAAACCGAATCCGATATAATCCAGGATCTCTCCGGACCGAAACAGGCCAGCGACCGCCACTCCCCTGCCGCGGGGTGTCGTCCCGCCACCCCTCAGCTTGCAGTGGGCGTCGGTCGGGTCCGGAGGATCCTGGATTATATTAGTCGTTTCCGTAGTTCTGCGAGGTCGACGGTCAGGTTGCTCTGGGGGTTCCGGAGTTCGTCTTCCACTTTCCGGCAGGAATGGAGCACGGTGGAGTGGTCCCGGTTCCCGAATTCCGCGCCGATGCTGGGAAGGGACATGTCCAGGCTGTACCGGCAGAGATACATGGCCACTTGGCGCGGGTTCGTGATCTCCTTGTTGCGCCGGTTGGATTTCAGGTCGTCGGAGGTGACGCCGTAGAACCGGGCCACCACGTCCATGATCACCGCGGGGGAGACCTTGCGGGCCGCGTTGGGGCGGACCAGGTCCTTCAGGGCGTCACGGGCCACGTCAAGGGTAATGCCCCCGGCCAGCAGCGAATAGGCCAGGACGGTATTGAACGCACCTTCCAGTTCCCGGATGTTGGTTGCGATGTTGGTCGCGATGAAATCGAAGACCTCTTCGGGCACCGTGACCCGGTGCATGGACGCCTGGCGTTTCAGGATCACGACCCGGGTTTCGTAATCCGGAGGCTGGATGTCGACGATCAGTCCGCTGGAGAAACGGGTCCGCAGCCGGGCCTCCAGGGACGCCAGGCTCTGGGGCGGCTTGTCGCAGGTCAGGATGATGTGCTTCCCGGACTCGTACAAGGTATTGAAGGTATGGAAAAACTCCTCCTGCATCTGTTCCTTGCCCTCGATGAACTGGATGTCGTCGATGAGCAGGACATCGATGTTGCGGTACTTGTTCCGGAATCCCTCATAGTTCCGGGTGGAAATCGCATTGATGAACTCGTTGACGAACTGCTCGCACTGCACGTACAGGAAACGGGTCTTCGGGCTGTTGCGGCGGATGAAGTTCGCCACGGCCTGGACCAGGTGGGTTTTTCCCAGGCCGGATCCGCCGTACATGAAAAGGGGATTGAAATTGCTGCCATTGGGCTTCTCGGCCACTGCAACCGAGGCGGCATGGGCGAAGCGATTCGCGTTGCCGACGACGAAATTCTCGAAGGTATACTTCGGGTTCAGGAGACCGATTCCGTTGCCGCTCCCGGCGGTTCCCTCGCCATGGGAGCCGACGGACCTGGCGGCGCTGCCCGTCGGGCCTTTCCGCGGATCTTCCTGGGCACCCACAACGAAACGAACCTCGATCTCCCGGGAAGTCAGGGCTTTGAAGGTATTCTGGATCAGGGTCAGGAAAGACCGGACGTACCCGGCGTGGAACTCATTCGGCACGGACAGGACAAGAAGGTCTTCCTCAAAGGAGACCGGTTCCATGGGCAATACCCAGGTATTCAGGCTGATTTGGGTCATCTCCCGGGCCAGCAGGTCGGTGGCGCTGGACCACAGGCTCTTCAGGTCGGACTCCTGCATGGAACGGTCGCCTCGCTTCGCACAGCCTCTCGGGCCGACTGATTGGGAGAGGCCGCCGCCCGGGGTTCCCCCATCATATCAGAAAGCACTGCGAGAATGAAGGACTTCCGGTCGATATGCTATACTTCTTCCAGCGGAAGGAGGCGGACTCCGTGCGATTGGAAGGAAAGGTCTTCGCAGGCGGAATCGTCCGCGCCATGGCCGTGGCGGAGGACCGGGACGAGAGCCGCCGATTCGTGTCCCGCCTGGAAGAGTGCCTTCGGTCCCTTTGCCGGGAGCTTGCCATTCCCATCCCAATCTGGATGAAAAAGAACACCGGCGAGTTCGCCCGGTTCCACCAAACGGTCTTTGTCGACGAGCAGTTTCATGAACCGGTCGCGTTCGACCGGTTCATGATTCGGCTCCTTCCGGAGGACAGGGGAACGGAGCAAGAGAATTCGAAATCATATTGATTGTGAAAAGACATATTGAATCAATAGATGATGAAAAGGTGATTTTATGGAAAGAAAGCCTGACTTTCTGGATAAGCAACATTTCGGAATGGATGACCTGGTTGCCATCATGCAGCATCTTCGGGGCGAAGGAGGATGCGCCTGGGACCGGGCCCAGACCCACGAGAGCATCCGGAAGCATGTGCTGGAGGAGGCCTACGAGGTCATCGACGCCATCGAGTCCGGAAGGCCGGATCGGTTGTGCGACGAGCTGGGGGACCTGCTGATGCAGGTCGTATTCCATGAGCGAATCGCCCGGGAGGCCGGCGAGTTCGACATGGAGGACGTCACCACGGGGATCTGCCGCAAGCTGATTTCCCGCCACACCCATGTGTTCGGTGAGGATGTGGCCGGAACGCCGGATGCGGTCATCGACAACTGGGAGAAGAACAAGAAGATCGAGAAGGGGCTGCAGAACCATGCCGATGTGCTGGACGACGTGCCCCGGACCCTGCCTGCCCTGATGCGCAGTTACAAGGTCCAGCAGAAGGCCCGGCAGGCGGGATTCGACTGGTCCGACATCGCCCCGGTGGAAGAGAAGGTCCGGGAAGAACTGGAAGAGATCCGGGAAGCCCGGCAGGCCGGCGGCGCGGACCAGGCGGACCGGATTGCGGACGAGGTGGGAGACCTGCTGTTCGCCGTGGTGAATTACGCCCGCTTCCTCGATGTGCAGCCGGAAATGGCCCTGCAGCGGACGACGGAGCGGTTCATCCGGCGATTCCGGCATGTGGAGGCCTCGGCAGACGCAGCGGGGCGACGGCTGGAAGACATGAGCCTGGAGGAAATGGACCGGTTCTGGGAACAGGCGAAGGAGACGGGACTGTGAGACTGGACAAGTACCTGAAAGTCGCCCGGGTCATCAAGCGGCGGACCATCGCCCATGACGTGTGCGCAGCGGGACGGGTGGAGGTCAACGGACGTGTGGCGAAACCCGGCCTGGAGGTCAAGCCGGGAGACCTGGTGGCCATCCGGTTCGGGACCGGCACCACCCGGATCCGGATCCTGTCGGTTCCGGACGTGGTGCGAAAGGAACAGGCCGCCGGCCTGTACGACCTTCTGGAGGACGGCGAACCCGATCTCCCGGTTTGAGGGGGTTTGATCGGGCCGGTTCCGACGTCCGGACATCCCGTTGTATTGCAGCGCCATGACAGGATCGTTACGGTACCGGGTCCGTTCCCGGAAAGCCTTGAAGGCCGTCCGGACGCCTTCTACAATGGAGTTGCCGCCGCGGCGGCCGGGGAAACCGGACGCCGGAAAGGACGAACCCATGACGCGAACCCGGAACGTGGACGAACGGGCCGCAAGGCCGGGCCGCAGGTCCGGCATCCATGGCCGTGGCCTGTGGGTCCGGTTGCTGCTGGGCCTCGTCTCCATTGTGCTGGTGTCCATGGCGGTCATGACCTACTTCGAGCAGGAAAATCAGCGGGCGCGGATCCTGGACCGGCAGGCGCAGCTGGCGGCCATCGCCACCGAGGCCGCCCGGGATTTTCGCGATGTCCAGGACAAGATGGCCATCGTGGACACCGATGCCTATGTCGAGCAGGTGGCGCGGGACCAGCTGGGCATGGTCAAGCCGGGCGAGACCGTTTTCCTCTCACCCTGACATCCCCTTCCCGATCATCTATTCTCGGGCGTCTCCGCTGCTTCGGCCCCAGGACAGCCTGGGCAGCGGCTCCCTGAGGTTTGCCATGGCCTCGAAGACATGGCCGAAAATCCCCAGGGCCTCTTCCAGCTCTTCATTCCTGTGGGTCGCCGTGTAGCTGGTGCGCAGCAGGCAGGATTCCTCCGGAACGGCCGGCGGCAACACAGGATTCACATAGACCCCGGCATCCAGCATCATCTTGGCCGTGACGACGGTCTTCACCACGTCATCGGTCATGACCGGGATGATGGGGACGATGTCGTTGCCGCTGTCATGGATGCGGATTCCGAGTTTCCGGAAGCCGGCCCGCATGATCCCGGCAATCTCGTTGAGCCGGCGGACCCGCCAGGGCTCCTCGCCCAGGATCCGCAGGGCCTCGGATGCGGCAGCCACCTGGGCCGGCGGGACGGAGGCGCTGAAGATGAACGGCCGCGAGACATGCTTGACGAAGTGGACGACCTCGTCCGATGCGGCCAGGTAACCGCCCAGGGACGCCAGGGTCTTGGAAAAGGTCCCCATGATCATGTCGACCTCGTCCTCGAGGCCGAAGTATTCCGCCGTACCCCGGCCAGCCTCGCCCAGGACGCCCAGGGCGTGGGCGTCGTCCACCATGACCCGGGCACCGTACTTCCTGGCCAGCCGGACGATCTCGGGCAGGTTCGCGATGTCGCCTTCCATGCTGAAGACACCGTCGGTCACGACCAGGATGCCGTGCTTCCCGTCGCTGCAGCGGACCAGGAGCCGTTCCAGGTCCTCCATGTCGGAGTGCTGGTACTTGAGGGTCCTGGCGAAGCTCAGGCGGCAGCCGTCGACGATGCTGGCGTGGTTCATGCTGTCGCTGATGATGTAGTCGCTGCGGCCGGCGATGGCCGACAGGATGCCCAGGTTCGACTGGAAACCGGTGCTGAAGATCAGGGCGCTTTCCTTGTGCAGGAACTCGGCCAGCTCCCGTTCGAGCTTCAGGTGGAGGGACAGGGTTCCATTCAGGAAACGGGATCCGGAGCATCCGGATCCGAAAACCTGGACCGCCTCGATGGCCGCTGCCTTGACCCGGGGATCCGCCGTGAGGCCCAGGTAGTTGTTGGATCCGAGCATGATCGTCCGATGGCCGTCCATTTGGACCACCGTGTCCTGTCCGGTTTCCAGCATGTGGAAGAAAGGGTAGATGCCCAGTTCCATGGCTTGCCGCGCGGTGGTGTAGTTCCGGCACTTGTCGAACAGGTCCATGTCGTACCGCTCCTTTGCTGTATGGATGCTGCGAAACTCGCTTCCGGGCACCGCCGCCAGGGGCGGTCGGGCGGATCGCCGGCGAATCCGGGGCCGTCCGGATCCGGTTCGGACGAATGCTTTGCGAATCAAATGATCAGCGTGATCATACCATATCCGTCAAGGGAGTGGTATCATCGTGCCCGAAAGGAAGTGATTCCGTGCTGCCTGTCAAGGTAGTCCTGCTGACGGGAGGAAGTTCCGGCATCGGCTTGTCCATCGCGGAAAAGTTGGCCCGGGAGGGGTATCGCGTCTATGCGGCGTCCCGGCGGGCGGGTGCAGTACGGAACGCCCCGGAAAGAAACGGGACGGCTGCGTCGGCCGATCCCGGCGTCCTCCTGCCTGGTGCGCCGATCCCCTTTTTCATGGACGTGGACGATGACCGTTCCGTTGAGGACGGCATCGTAGAGATCCTGTCGCGGGAGGGTCGGCTGGACATCGTAATCTGCAATGCGGGTTTCGGCGTCGCGGGGGCGGTGGAAGAAACGGCCGTCGACGAGGCGGAAGCCCAGATGGAAACCAACTTCTTCGGTACATTCCGGGTCCTCCGGGCCGCCCTGCCCATCCTGCGGCGCCAGGGCGGCGGCAGGGTCGTGGCCATTGGCTCGGTGGGCGGCTTCGTCGCCCTTCCCTTCCAGGCCATTTACAGCAGCAGCAAGGCGGCGGTGGACGCCCTGGTCTCCGCCCTGGCGGTGGAGGCAGCGCCCTTCGGCATCCGCTGCACCCTCGTCCAGCCCGGCGACATCCGGACCGGGTTCACGGCGGCCCGCCGCCTGTGCCGACAGGCCACGGATCCCGATTCGCCCTACTCGGCGGCTTTCAGGAGATCCATCGGCCGCATGGAACGGGATGAACAAAACGGCATGTCGCCGGATGTCCTGGCTCGCTGCGTCTCGCGGATCCTGCGGCGGCGGCGGCCCCCGCCCAAGGTTACGCCCGGCGCATTTTACAGGCTGGTGGCGGCGGCCCATCGCCTGCTGCCCACCCGATTCTTCCGGTGGATCGTCTCGATCCTGTACGGGTAGGCCGTCTCCCCCACAAGATATAGTGGCATTCGTGCAATCTATACAATCCATGTCCGGATCGCTTGTAATAACGGGACAGAATGGCTGATTCCCGACGTTCCTAACATTGACAGAGGCAACGAAGAGTCTATAATGATTTTATGCTGTCGCGCCCCACCGCAGAAACACTGGATTCCGCCTCTCCGTCCGGGCAATGGGGAGGAAGGGAACCTCGGCGGATCCGGCAGAGCGCGACCCGATCCCCAAAATAATAGGAGGTGTTCGAAAAGATGAAGCGTATTCTTGCCGCCCTTGTGGCCGTCCTGATGGTCGCCGGCCTGCTGGCCGGGTGCGGAGGCGGGGCTGCGACCCCGACGACGCCCGCGGAACTGAAGGACCTTCCCACCCTCAAGCTGATTTACAATACCAGCTCCGGCCACCAGCTCATCGCCGAGACCGTCCAGAACATGTGGAAGGAAGCCCTCGGCCTGGAAATCACCCTCGAAA
>JAKPNJ010000037.1 GCA_029548445.1 Bacillota bacterium
GGGCTCGAAACAGGGATGGGGCGCCGGCAGGCCCAGGGGGGCGGCGACCTCGACCCGGGCTCCCAGGGTGCCCAGGGCGTTGGCGAGGATGGGCGCGTTGCCGCCCAGCTTTTCCATGCGCTCCTCGAGTTCCACCGAGCCGTTCCGGCCGCTCCGGGACACAACGAATCCGCCGAATTCCAGCATCGTCGCGAAGGGGCGGCGCAGCCCCTGGCCGGCCCCGGTGCGCATGGGCCGGGCGATGTGGTCGAGAAAGGCGTCGAAGCCCACAAAGGCGGTCTTGCCCGAAAGGGGCGCTGCGTCGATCATGGCGACGGCCTCCCCGGCGGATAGCGCCCGGCCTCGCGGCAGGTCCGGAGCATCTGGTTCACATTGGCGAAGGGGGTCCCCGGCGACAGGGAATTGGCCTCCCGAAGGACGAAGGCGCGGCTCTTCTCCATGACCCCCGACGAGAGGATCCGGCGCACCTCGGCATCGATCTCCGCCGGGGTGCCTTCCAGGAGCAGGGACGTGGAGGGCCCGCCGAAAATCCGGGTGTCGGGGGCCAGCTCGTCGTACAGCCGGGCGAAGTCGATGGGAAAGCCGGTGTCGAAGGACCGGACGCCAAGCTCGTTCTGGTAGATGGGGAAGAACCGCTGGGCGTCACCGCACAGGTGCATCGACCGCTCGCCGCCCGGAAGCGACAGGGCCTCGTAGATCCGACGGTGGCAGGGCAGCACGAACTCCCGGAACAGGTCCTCCGACAGGATCACGATGGCGTCGTCCGCGAAGCCGAAGCCATCCGACCGGAGAGGCTCCCCGAGATAGGCGCGGACGTCCCGGATGCGCCGGATGATGGCGTCCGTGATCCAGTCCAGCAGCCCCCGGGCCTCGTCGGGGCGGTCGATCATGTCGAACAGGAACGCCTCGGTGCCGCGCATGCCGCTGGCGATGGTAAAGGGCCCGTCGGATCCCGTCATGTTGAAGGGCATGGCGACATGGCCGATGCCGATGCCGTCGAACGCCAGGCCTTCGGCTTTCCGCCGGAGGAAATGCTCGTAATACTGCCGGACATGGGCCCCGATGCCCTCGAAGGCCCCCGGCGGTTCCCGCTGCAGCAGCGCCCGGGCGCCGTCCTCCGTGAGGAAGGGGGCGACATGGGGCTCGGGCAGGGAGAAGTCCACGGGGCCGCCGAGCCAGGCCAGCTCCAGGTAGTTCTGGATATCCACGATGACCGGCCAGCCGGTCTCGGGGGTCGAGGGGGCATCGTCCGACAGCAGGTTGCGGTCGAGCCAGGCCCGGGTCCGCATCTGGAGGGCCAGCATGAGATCGGGATCCCGCAGGTACCGGGACAGGGTGTAGCCGTCGGTGTTCTCCCGGGGATCGGCCAGCCAGCAGCGAATGTCGGCGTAGACCGTAACCGGGACGCGCTCGGGGGTCCCCTGCCAGTAGGCGTCCCAGACGCGGCGGGATTCTTCGGGATTCCGGATTGTGTCACGTGGGGGCATGGGTCACTCCTTGACGCTGCCGAGCATAATGCCCGACACGAAGTACCGCTGGAGGAAGGGGTAGACGACCAGGACGGGAATGGCGGCGATGAAGACCTGGGCCGACTTGACTGTCCGGTCGGAGATCAGGCGCAGGAGCTCGGCGGTGGCCTTGGTGATCAGGCGCGGATTGGGCTGGACGAGGATGGCCTGCAGGTAGGTCTGCATGGGATATTTCGCGGATTCGTTCATGTAGATCAGGCCGTCGAACCAGGAGTTCCAGTGGAAGACCATGGTAAAGACGACCATCGTGGCCAGGGACGGCAGGGACAGGGGGATATAGATCCGGGCGAGGATGAGCCAGTGGCCCGCGCCGTCGATTTCCGCCGACTCGCTGATGTCCGGCGGGATGTTCCGGAAGAAGTTCATCATCAGGATGATATTGAAGATCTGCACGGCGCAGGGGAGGACCAGCGCCCAGATGG
This sequence comes from Bacillota bacterium, assembly GCA_029548445.1. Taxonomy (GTDB): domain Bacteria; phylum Bacillota; class Clostridia; order Saccharofermentanales; family UBA5734; genus JAKPNJ01. Next base: position 1,952 of record JAKPNJ010000037.1, read on the forward strand.
AGTTGATGAGCCCCGTATAGCGGACGACCATGTAGGTCGGGATCATGCCGCCGGAAAAGAGCATGGCGAACAGGAAGAGCCAGACAATCAGGTTCCGGGCCCGGAACTTTTCCTTCGGCAGCGAAAGCGGATAGGCGGCCAGCACGGTCATGAGCATGCTGACGCCCACCCCCAGGACGACGCGGATGCCGGACACCTGCATCGCCGTCCAGAAGGCGTCCTTGGCGAGGATATACGAGTAGGACCGGAGGGTGGTGGAGACCGGCAGCAGCAGGACCTTGCCGGCTGCGACGGCGGAACTGGAGCTCAGGGAAATGGCCAGGACCTGGACCACAGGGACCAGGCAGAGCACCGCGTACAGGACGAAGAAGGCGCCGTTGGCGACACGGAAGGCCTTTCGGGCCGGGGAGCGGTCGATCATGGGCGTTTCTCCTTCCTAGAAGACGCGGTAATCCGCCTTCTTGTATGCAAAGTAATAGCCGATGGAGATCAGCACCAGGCTCACGACGGACCGGAACAGCCCGACCGCCGCGGCCAGCGAGTACTGGGCCTGCTGGATGCCGGCCCGGTAGACCCAGGTGTCGATGACATCCCCGGTGGAATAGACCGAGGTGCTGTACAGGTTCAGGATCTGGTCGAACCCTGCGTTCAGGATGCTGCCGAGGCTGAGCAGCAGCATGACGACAATGGTCGTGCGCATGCCGGGTAGGGTCACGTGCCAGGTGCGCCGGAAATACCCGGCCCCGTCCAGGGAAGCGGCCTCGTAGAGCTGGGGGTTGATGCCCATGATCGCGGCCAGGAACAGGATCGTGCCGAAGCCCGTGATCTGCCACACCTCCGTGATGACGAGGATCCAGGGGAAGAGGGGGGCGTTGGACAGGAACCGGATCGGCGCGACGCCGAAGACCCCGAGGAAGCGGTTGACGATGCCGTCCACGGCCAGGAAGTCCTTGAAGATGCCGCCGAGGATCACCCAGGAGAGGAAGTAAGGATAGTAGATGATGGTCTGGACCGTCTTCTTGAAATGCCGGTTCCGGATGTCGCTCAGCAGGATCGCCACGACGATGGCGGCCAGGGTGTCGAACACGATCTTGAGGCTCGCGATGTAGAGCGAGTTGGTAACCACCCGCTGGACATCGGGCAGGATGAGCATCCGCTTGAAGTAGTACAGGCCGACCCAGGGAGATTTCAGGAATCCCAGGGCCGGGTCGAACCGCTGGAACGCCATGACGAGACCCAGCATCGGGCCGTAGCTGTAGACGAGCAGCAGCAGCAGCGGCGGCAGGATCATCAGGTAGAGCGGGATCTCGCGCCGGGTTCGGTGTCCGATCTTCATCGCGGGCCTCCGGGGGGGCCATCCCCGGGGACCGGCCCGCAGCCGGCCCCCGGGAATGGGATGGGATGCAACCTTGCAGTCGTCAGCTGTTCCGGAACCACTCCTGGATGCTTTCGGAGCCCTTCGCCTCGAACCAGGCGTCCAGCTCGCCCTTGACAGTATTGTAGTACAGCGAGTCGAACTGGGCGACGAACTCGTCGAAGGTCGACAGGTCGGCGTCGCCGGTGATGATCCTGACGACCATCTCGTCATACAGCGTCTTGATGGTGGGATGGTTCTCCACCATGTAGGCCGTCGGCTCGTCCGTGTACTCGTTGAACATCATGTTCTTGCCCTTGATGTTTTTGTCGACGACGGCCATGCAGCCGCCTTCCAGGTAGGTCCGGTAGGACGGCCATCCGGACTTGTCCTTGCTGGTTTCGTATGTCATGGCCTGGTCGTAGAACTGCTTGTAGCCGCTGAAGAGGCTGTCCGTGTTGCCGGTCCGGTAGGCTTCGGAAATCGCGAGATAGCCCTCATAGTTGAACGCCGGGTTGTAGATCAGCAGCGGGAACGAAAGGAAGAGCTGGTTGTTGTCGACCGGGTCGACATTGTATTTCGCCAGGTCGGCCGTGGCCGGGTCGTTGTTCAGGGCGTGGAACAGGTTCAGCATCTTGACGAGGGCCTCCGGGTGCTCGAACCCCTTGCGGCAGACGTTGATGTTCGTGATGCCGGCGGCCATCGTGGCGGTGCTGGCCACCTTGCCGTCGACGCCGGGAATCTGGATTGGGACCCAGTCGGCATTGGGATCGTTGTCCAGGTTCAGGGGCAGCGGCCACCAGGACTCCCACAGCCCGCCGAACACGACGCCGATTTTGCCGTTCGCGATCATTTCCTGGTACTTGGCATCGTCATATGTGAAATACTCGGGATCGAGCCAGCCCTTCTCGTAGTATTCGGCGGCCTTGGCGATGGCGGCCTTGGCCCTGGCCCGCTGGTTGGCTCCCAGGAGGCCTTCCTCCAGGCCGCCCTCGCCGTCCGCGATCCAGATGCCGGGATAGGCCCCGAACATGTTGAAGAAGGTGTTCGGCATGCCCCAGGTATAGGACTGCTGGGCACCGCCGGTGTAGGCGAAGGCGTAGGTGTCGTTGGCGCTGTTCTTGTCCGGGTCGTTCTCGACGAAGGCCTTCATGACGGCCTCGAGCTCCGCGAAATTGGTCGGGACGGACAGGGACAGGTTGTCAAGCCAGTCCTTCTTGACCCAGACCATGTCGGAGCTGTCCTGGTAGGCGAAGCCGTTGGCAAGGCCGAAGACCTTGTCGTCCCGGGTGGTGGACATCAGGAAGGGCGCATAGCCGCCGGTCTGGAACTTCTTCAGGAACGGGCTGCCATATTCCACGATCGCCTGCGTGATGTCCTCCACCAGTCCGGCAGACAGGAGCCGCTCGAAGTTGGTGCGGGAGACGGACATGACATCGGGCAGTTCGCCGGAGACCAGCATGGTGCTGAACTTGTCCTCGGCCTGGGCGCCTGGGACGGTCCAGAGGAAGCTGTAGGCGATGTTGAGGCGTTCCTTGTAGGTACGGGTGTAGAGGTTGTCGGAGATGCTGTCCCCGTCCTTGAACCAGAACTGGCCGTCGTCGCCCATGTGGATGCTGGTGACCTCGACGGTCTCGGCATACTTGCCGAAGGGATCCTGGAGGGGCGCGGCGTCCGCCTTGATGTCCGCAGCGGTGTATGTGGCTCCGCCGGGCGTCGGCGTGGCGGACGACGTGGGGGTCGGGTCCGCGGGCGCGCCGCATCCGGCGAGGACCAGGCTGATGGCCAGGGACAGGATTGTGAGGAACAGCAGGGGTCGTTTCGTTCTCATCTCGTGCCTCCTTCAGCGTTCTGGGTCCGATTCGAGCAAGCGGCATCCGGCCGCATCGCCACCGGGAAGGGAAGGGAAGGAAAGGGGAGCGGCCACTTGGCCGGCCGGGGGGTCAGGCGCCGGTTTCGCGGGGGGTCACGGAGCGCCAGCCCCGAGGATCGCGCGTTTTGCCGCCTCGAGGATGCGGTCCAGGTCCTGGGCCCGGGAGGCCGGGATCACCGGCTCGCGTTTCCGGTAGTCCCGGGTGTACTCCAATACCTTTCCGTGGGCCCTTTCCAGGGAGCCGGGCGCGCCCAGGGCCTGCCAGGCGTCGAAGCTGTCCCGGCCGAACAGGGAGGACGGCCACCAGCTCTCGAAGACATGGTCCGCCGTATGGTCCTCCGCGATGAAGTTGCCGCCGATGCCCACGGCCTCGATGAGCTCCGTCGCCAGGCGCTCCTCGTCCACCTCGAACCCGGCGACCACGAAGTTGTAGGCATCGAGCCATTCGTTGTCGAGGACCAGCTGCTCGAACGAGAATCCCTGGTCGGCGCCGGCGATGCCCTGGCAGCCGATGCTGACGGTGCCCGCCAGGGCACCCATGACCGCGCTGAGGGTCTTCTCGAAGCCGCACTGGAAGTCGGGCAGCAGGGAGTCGGAGAGGGCCGAGTTGGACCCGGCATAGAACCCATAGAAGCGCCCGATCTGGGCGGAGGCGACGGCATACATCGCCTGGACGGGGGAACCGAAGGAGCACAGCATCGTCCGGGGGTCGCTGAAGTGGCTGCCGTGGCCGTACCAGCCCTCCGCCCTGCCGGTCAGGGCGTAGACGGCGAAGAGGCTCGCCAGGACCTCGGCGGTCACCAGGGTCAGGGCGCCGGCCATGGTGGCGGGGGCCGATGTGCCGCCGACCAGCATCGGGGCGATGCCCAGGTGGTGGCCCCGGTCGGCGAAGAGCAGGCCCATCTCGCAGGTTTCGGGCCGGAAACGCAGGGGGCTGATGGTCTCGAACAGGTAGAATTCCTTCCGGCCCATGGCCTCGCCCATGTCGAGAATATAGGGCGCGGAAACGGGATTGATCACATAGGTCCCGCCAGCCTTGGCCGAGTAGGTCAGCAGCAGATGGTAGCTGGCCAGGTCGCTGATCCGGGAATCCACGTCATGGGGCACCGTGGCGGCGTTGCAGCCGGGGATGTTCTTCAGGTGGTCGACCAGGGCGATGCCCCGGAGGTTGTCGTCCATGGTGCCGTAGCGGCGGGTTTTCGTCAGGTAATCCGTCACGAACACCTGGGTCGAGATGCCGCCGGCGAGCCGGGGGGTCCGGTCGGGGTCCTCGGGGGGCTCCGGCCGCAGGATGCGGAGCAGTTCCTCCATCCGCCCGGCCGGGATCCGGACGACGGAGGCCTGGTGGTCCACCCGGGCGCCGGCCTTCTCGCAGCGACGGAGGCACTCGGCGTGGGGCATGTGGAAGCCGGTGCCGGACAGGATCCGGAGCGCGGCCTTGTGGATCAGCCGGATCTCGTCTTCGGACAGGATCTCCACGCGGGATCGAAGGTTTCTCATGGTTGCATTCCTCCCAATTCCTATTCCATGGCGACCAGGTCGTCCAGGCGGCTCTCGATGACCAGGGTGGCGGCCCCGACGATGCCCGGATCCTCCGAGGCGACGGGGGAGATGTCCAGGCGATGCAGGGCCAGGCGGTTGGTGGCATCCCGGATGCGGTCCACCAGGGGGGCCCCCAGCCGGTCGACGACAACCCCGCCCAGGACGATCCGGTCGATGTCGAGGATGGTGGCGGTGTTGGCCAGGGCGGGGGCCAGGGGGTCGGCGATGGCAGCCAGCAGCGCCTCGTCCCGGGCGGGCCAGGCGTCCATGGGCCCGAAGCGGGCTTCCAGCGCCGCGACGTTCAGCCGGCTTTCCAGCCAGCCCTGCTCCCGGGTGGAAGCCTGGGCCCCGGGTTCCGGGGAGTAGTAGCCGAGTTCGCCGCAGAGGAAGTGGGCGCCCCGGTGCAGGGCGCCGTCGAGGATCAGGCCGCCGCCGAGTCCGGTACCCAGGGACACGAAGAGGAGGTCGCCCCGGGCGTCGGGATCGGCTTCGCCGCGCAGGAGGTACTCGCCGACAGCCGCCACGTTGGCGTCGTTTTCCATGAAGACCGGGAGGCCGGTGGCGGCCTCGACCTGCCGGAGGATCGGCGCGGCGTCGGTGGGCTCGTGGACCCCGATCAGCGGGGCGAAGCGGATCCGCTGGCGCGCCGGGTCCACGGCGCCGGGGATACCGATCCCGATGCCGGCGAGGCGGCGGCCGCCGGGGGTGGCGGGGGAACCGGGGGTGCCGGAGGCGCCCAAGGCCTCCAGGCCCGACAGGATCGAGCGGACCAGGTCGTCGTCAAAGGAATGCCGAACCCGGAGGGCCACCTGCTTCTCGATGGACCCGTCGATCCGGACGAGGCCCACGGAGAGCCGGTCGCCCTCGAACTCGATGCCGTAGGCGGCGATGGCGTCGGGATTGAAACGCAGGAGGAGGGGGCGTCGGCCCAGGGGGGCGGAGGCCTCGCCCATGGGCACCAGGATGCCGGCGTCGACGAAGGGCTGGATGGCCTTGAGGACCGAGGGCATGCTGATCCCGGCGCGCTTCGACGCGTCGACCCGGGTCAGCTCGCCGTATTGCCGGAACAGGTCGAAGACGATGCGGCGATTCTGGTTTCGTACGTCCCGCTGCAGCATGCGTCCTCCCGGTTCTCCGCCGGCATCCGTCTTTGGGCCCACGGCGGTACATATTTATTTAAGTTTATAAAATATATGTATCATGCAGGGCGAACCCTGTCAATCCGGCCCTGTGGTATCCTGAGGACAGGCCTGCGACGTGCCGGTTGTTCGGGCCCATGTCATTCGGGCACGGGCGCAACGGTCGAATGCGAGGCGGCGCGGTCGCAACGGTCGAACGCGAAGCGTGGAGGATCGAATGGATCCGGACGATCCGAATATCCGGTGGAGAAAGCTGCGGGGGCGCCTGCCGCCCCAGCCGCCGGATGAAGAGCCGGACGGGGAGCTGGAGTGGGCGTCCTGGGAACAGGCCGCCGGGCCGGATTGGCCGTCCTCGGAGCCGGACGGCCGGTTCGACGGCGGCCCGGAACCGGTTCCGCCGGACGAGGCGCCGGGCTTGCCGCCCGACTTCCTGCGGCTGCTGGCCATCCGGATCGTGGCCCTGCTGCTGGTCCTGTCGTTCCTTCCCCTGGCCTTCGGGGGCGTGCTGCGCCTCCTGAACCTGCCGTCCCTGGGGTTTCTGTTCGAGTCGGCTGCCCTGTCCCGGGAGCCGGAAGTCCGGGCCTGGATGCAGGCGGTGGTGGCCGTGGAGGCGGAAGGCAGCGCGGGAACCGGCTTCAATGTCGACCCGGCCGGTGCCATTGTGACCTGCCACCATATCGTGGAATCCGCCGACCAGGTCCGGGTCGGTTTCGCATCCAGCGGAACCTATCAAACCGGCTATTGGGTTGAAAGGTCGCAGGTCGACCTGGCCCTGGTGCCCCTGCCAAACGGAGAGGAGGACCTGCCCTTCCTGGAGCTGGAGCGAAGCCGCCTACCGCGAAAAGGGGACGAACTCCTCCTGATCGGGAATCCCCTGGGATTTTTCCGGGTGGCCAACAAGGCCGAGTTCATGGGCCTGACCCTCCTGGCCGGATGGGATGTGCCGGTGCTCGTGATCCGGGGACCGGTATACCAGGGGCACAGCGGCAGCCCGGTCCTGAACGGGGACGGCCGGGTGGTGGGGGTGGTCTTCGCCACCGCCGACCGGCGCCGGGAGGAGGCCGGGGACATCGTGGCCTTTGCGATCCCGGTGTCGGAAGTCCTGGAGCTTGTCGAGACCGTGCCGGTCCGATAGGGGAAATCAGCCCCGCCCGCGGCCCTTGTCCCCGAGGGTGGCCTCGTACCGGGCCACGTAGTCCGCCACCGTGATCTTCCCGCAGAGCTCGGCGACCAGGTCATACGGGATGGCGGCCGTCTCCCGGAACCGGATGCAGCTCTTGCCCATGTCGAGGCGCCCGAAACCGCGCCGTTCATACTCTGCCTGGAACCATTCCAGGAGATCCGGGAACGAATAGAGACCCAGGTGGTACAGGGCGATGTGGCGCTTCTGGGAGGCCAGGGCCAGGAACGGCAGGGGCTCCTTCGGATTTGCGTGGTAGCCCGCCGGATACAGGCGATGGGGCACGGCGTACCCGATCATGCCATACGACATTGTCTCCTCGAACCCCTCCGGCAGGTGGGCCAGGACGGTCTCCCGCAGGCGTCGGACGATCGCCTGCCGTTCCGGGGGCAGCTGGGCCAGGTATTCGTCGGGGGTGGCGGCTTCGTAGGTCATGGTCGACGCTCCTTCCGCGGAAGCAGAGGGCCTGACGGGGGGGCGAGGCCCGGCCGGCGGGCCGCTTTCTACCCTCGGATTCCAGTGTGGGGAGCGCCGACGGCTTTGTCAATCGCGAACCGGCGGGAGTACAATGGAGGCAGGTCGAAGAAGCGACCAGGAAGGAGGCTTCCCATGATTCGAATCAACCGCTTCGACGTCACCCAGGCGATCCCCGCCCATGACGGGACCATTCTTGGGATGAAGGCCTTCGGACCGGGGCTGGACGAGCCCTTCCAGCATTTCTACGGGCACCTGGAAACCATCGGGATCATGGACGGCAACCGGGAGGGGCATTCCCACCCGGCAGCCGAAGTGTACATCGTCATGGAAGGGGAAGGCGTCGTCCATATCCGGGACGAGGAGGCCATGGTCCGGGAAGGCGATGTCGTGGAGATTCCCCGCAACGCGCCCCACACCATGGAGAACCGGACCGGCTTCCCCCTGACCTGGCTGGCCCTTTGGTGGGAGTGACCCGGTGCGGCTGCCGACCCGACGCCTGCCCGGCTTCCTGGTCCGCACCCTGCTGGTCGGGGCAGCGGCCCTGGGCCTGATCCTCCATATCGTCGAGACGCGAAACCTGCTCCAGATGTTCTCGTACTATACGATCCAGTCCAACCTGCTGGTCTTCCTGGTGTTCTTCGTCCTCCTGGCCAGGGACGTCCAGGGGAAGCCGGAAACCCGCTTCCTCGTCCTGGCCAGGGGCGCCGCCACACTGGCCATCCAGGTGACCTTCCTCGTGTCCCACTTCCTGCTCCGATCCCCCGGGGACCCGCTGCTGCCCCACAAGCCCAGCACCTTGCTGGTCCATTACCTCGTGCCCGTCCTGACCCTCGTCGACTACCTGGTCGCCGACGCCAAGGGACGGCTCCGCCTGGCGGACCCCCTGGCCTGGGCCCTGGTGCCCCTGGCCTATCCCGTGTACGTTCTCGTCTACGTCCGCCTGGGGGGCCGCTTCTCCTATGGGGCCTCGACCACGAAAGTCCCCTACTTCTTCCTGGATGTCGAGCGGCTGGGCCTTCTGGGGGTCGCCGGCTGGATCCTGGCGATCACCGCCGGGTTCATGGTCCTCGCCTACATGCTGGTGGGCCTCGACCGCCTGCTGGGGAGGCGGGAGGCCCACCGGGTCGGGGTGAAGGACGGATCCCCGGTTCGGGAGGCCGAACCCGGGTGATCCGGCTGCCGGGATTCTAGACCCGGACGATCTTGATCTCGCCGAAATTGAGGCTTCCGACCAGCCGGACCGTCGTGTCCCGGGTCTCCGATGTGAGACCGCGCTCTGTGACGGACGCGGCGAAGGTGCTGGTCTTGTTCTCGACGGTCCAGGTTCTCGGAATGGTCAGGACGATGCCGGTAAAGTTGCCGTCAACCTGGATCGTCAGGCCGCTTTCGTCCACCTTGCACTGGTCGAAATAGACCTTGACCTCGGAAAAATTGCTGTGGATGGAGACCCGCTTCAGGTTTTGGGCGTGGATGTACTTCGTCTGCTCGCCGAAGGTCGATTCGATCTCCACGGACTCGTCCGCGTTGACCGTTTCCTCGGAGGCTTCCGCGCAGTCCGTGCAGTCTTTAAGGGTCTCGGTCTTGCCATGGCGGTGGATCACCACCGGGAAGGGCGGCTTCCTGCGGAAAAGGATCGAGAGGCCGATGCCCAGGAGGGCGGCGGCGCCAAGGATCGGCCAGAGTTCGAGGTTGGGGACTCCCAGCGGGTCCCGCCAGAGGTAGGCGATACCGGCCAGGGGCACCAGGGTAAAGAAGAACTGGAGCTTGAAGAGGCTTGTGACGGCGACGCCCAGCAGCAGCAGGCTCCCGATGATCTTGAACGGATCCGATTCGACCCCGATGCCCAGTGCGGACAGGAGGAGCAGGACGCCGCCGCCCAGGATCAGGATGGCCCAGAACAGGCGATGGGGCTTGAATTCATGCGTTTTCATAGAGGTATCTCTCCTTCATCTTGCGGGACAGCTCGTTCCCGTACATTCTCGAACCGTAGACCTCCTTGTGGGTCTGTCGGAACGAGATCTGGCTGACGCCGGTCAGCCCTTTCTGGATCGAGAAGACATGGAGGATGCTCACGATGGCGGATCGCGACGCCCGGACGAAGTAACCGGGCAGGGAGGCCTCCAGCTCGTAGAGCCGCATGTGCATCTCGAAGGCATCCGAGGCGGTGTGGGCGAAGACGCGGTCGGAATCGGTCTCGAAGAACAGGATTTCCTTCAGCGACAGGTAGACCTCGCGGTCTCCCTTGAAGAAGGAGGGGGCCTGTCCCTCGTCGCGTCCCTGCCGGATCCTGCGGGCCAGGGCCTCGACCTCGGGGGTGGTCTCCCTGCAGTAGATGACCACTTCCTCCGGCCGCTCGTCCCCGATTCGCTCGATCCGTACACGCATCGTCGTCCCTCCTCACGGGTTCATTCTATGCGGGCCGATAGGGGCTGGGAAGGGGGCGGCCGGTCAGTGGTCGATTTTCAGGGGTTAGTGGTGGATCCCTGCGGCTGGGCCTGGGGCAGGTGCCGGATACGGGCCTGGACCAGGGGGCCCAGGAAGTGGAAAACAAGGAGGACGTACACCGGCAGGCGGGCCAGCACGATGCCGAGAATGCCGTTGCCGCGGAGCACGAGAAGGAGGCTCAGGGCATACAGCCCGGTCCACACCGCGGCGTGGAGCAGGGAATCCCGGCGGGTCGGAAGCTTCAGGAGGACGGCGGCCAGGAAGGTCAGCAGGCCGGCGGGCAATGCCGTCAGCAGCAATTCCAGGTCCACCATCCGCAGCCACTCCGCATTCGCCTCCGCCGGTGGTGAACCGAGGGGAATCGTCACGAGGAATTCCGCGACCGTCACCAGGACGATCAGCAGCAAGCCGACCAGGATCATGCGAAGAATATTCATGGGGAACCTCCTTGTCCGCTTTCGGCAAACCGCCGCAGGACCCGTTGCACCTTCAGGGTGATCCACTTGGACGGCTGGCCCTTCTGGTCAATCCGGATCCGCATCTTGCCGTTGAACGAATTCTCGAGCCGGCATCGGCCATCCGGCAGGACCTTGCCCTTGAGGATATCCAGCGCGTCCTGCAGCCGCGGATCCCATCGTCCGAGGGTGGCGCAGATCTCCATGAGCTCGAGAATGTCGGTCTGGTACATGAGTGGAAAGCCAAGCTTCAGCCAGCCAGGCTTGGCGATTTCCGCCAGGTTGTGGCTGCGCTTGTACAGGTGGTGACGGAAGAAATAGTCCAGGAACTCGTCAATCTTCGCCCGGACCTCCGGGGATCGCCGGGGCTCGGGAATTGCGGCCAGGGCTTTCAGGGCCTTCGCGACGCCCATATGGCAGGAGTGGCGGCCCCAGCACATCTCATACCGGTCATAGGGTGGTCCCTTGGGCGGCTTCGTGTCGCCGTCGTCAGCCCGCTGCCAGCGGAGGATCCACTGGATGGCCTGCACAGCCCGATCGTCCCCGAGCATCCCCAGGCGGACCAGGCTGAAGGCCATGTTGCCGGTCAGGCAGGGAATGACGCCGCTTTCCAGGCCCTGTCCGGTCCGCACACCGGATGTGTAGGAGAAGCCGCCGGTTTCGGGATTCCGGGATCGCCTCAGGATGAACTCGCAGGCCCTGCGGACCCGAGGGTCGCCGCCGTCGGCAGCGAGTTCCGCCAGGAGCAGCAGGGTCCAGGCGCTGCCTTCGTACTTGTCGGTATAGAATCGAACCGGATCGCCGAAGGAGCCGTCTTCGTTCTGCTCCGCCAGGAGTTTGGGGACCAGCCCGGCTGCCATGACGGCCTGCCGGGCTTTCCGGACGTCAGGATCGTCCTCGCCGCAGCCCAACAGGTCCGTCAGGGTCCGGAGCCGGACCGGGGGATCGGCCGGTTCCAGGAGCCAGTCCAGGACAGGATCGGTGGCCATGGGATCACCTCCCTCGGCCCGAGTACGCCGCTCTTCAGCCCTTTCAGTATAGCACCGCGGCTCCAGCCGGCATGATACAATCAGGGTGCATCCTGCCGGACGCCTTTCATCGGAAGAGGCGACCAACCGGAAACGTGGAGGACGGCCATGAACCTTCTTCCTGAGATCCGCCATCGCTTCGGCTCCCCACACCTTTCCCCCTTGCGATCAACATGGCTGGTCCTGCTCGTCCTGGTCCTCCTGGCCATCTCCCCATCCCCAGGCGGGAAGGTCCTGGCGGCGACCTACGGGGATTTCTATTACACGGTATCAGGCGGGAAAGCGGCCATTACATACTATGTCGGGTCTGCCACCGATGTCGTCATTCCGTCGGAAATCGTCATCACCGACTCGGTCCGGTATCCGGTCGTGACTTTGGGCAACTATATCAATTCGGTCTTCTCCTCCAGGGCCGTGACCCGGGTGACCGTCCCCGACTCCGTTCGCACCATCGCCGGATGGGCGTTTGACGGGTGCTCCTCCCTGACGGAAGTGGTTCTTCCCGATCAACTGGATTACTTGGGAATTGAAACGTTCAACAACTGCACCAAGCTGACAAGTATCGTGATTCCGGAGGGAATCGACCGGATCGAGGACGCCTGCTTCCGAAGCTGCGTCTCCCTCCAATCGGTCACAATCCCTGAAGGGGTTTTCCTGATTGGCCAGGAAGCCTTCCGATACTGCGCCATGCTGACGGACGGCCTTGCCAACCTGCCGGTTAGCCTGGAGCGGATCGAGGCCCGGGCTTTCCAGCAGTGCTTCTTCCTTTCCGATGTGCAGATTCCTGCAGGTGTGAACTATATCGGGGACGACGCGTTCGAGGGAACAACCTGGTTCTCCTCCCTATCCCAGGCAGGCGACATGGTGCTCGTCGGTCAGGGACAGCTGGTTCG
>JAKPNJ010000049.1 GCA_029548445.1 Bacillota bacterium
TCCTTACCCAGGCGCTTCAGCAGGACGGGAGCCAGCGTGATGTTCTCCATGACGGTCAGGTGGGGAAAGAGGTTGAACTGCTGGAAGACCATGCCCATTTTCGCCCGAACCCGGTCGATGTCGCATCCGGGGGCGGTGATCTCTTCCCCGTCCACCTCGATGCGGCCCGACGTCGGCTGGTCCAGCAGGTTCAGGCATCGCAGGAACGTGCTCTTGCCCGAGCCGGAGGGACCGATGACCACGACCTTCTCGCCCTCCCCGACATGGGTGGAGATGTCCCGGAGGACCTCGTTGTCGCCGAAGCGCTTGCAGAGCCGGTCAACGGTGATCACTCCGGCGAAGCCTCCTTTCCAGTGCGTTCATGGCGGTGGTCATGAGCAGCACGATGAGCAGGTAAATGCCCGCCACGGCCAGCAACGGCAGAAAGGCGTCGAAGGTCCTGGCGCGGATCAGGTCGCCGGCCCGGGTCAGGTCGCGGATGCCGATGTATCCGGCCACGGCGGTTTCCTTAAGCAGGGTGATCAGTTCGTTGAACATGGCCGGCAGGATGTTCTTGATCGCCTGGGGCAGGATGATCCGGCGCATGGTGGCGCTGTAGCCCAGCCCCAGCGACCGGCCGGCTTCCATCTGGCCCCGGTCCACGGCCAGGATGCCGGCCCGGATGATCTCCGCCACATAGGCACCGCTGTTCAGGCCGAAGGCCACTACGGCGGCCACGATCCCGCTGACGCCGCTCCAGGCCAGGACCACGAAGTAGATGATCAGGAGCTGGACCACCACCGGGGTACCCCGGACGACGGTCAGGTATATGTCACACAGACGGGAGAGGATCGTCGGTCGGCCGGACGCGTGCTGGCGGACCTTGACCAGGGCGATGAGGAGTCCCACCGCGGCGCCCAGCGCCGCGGCGAACACCGTGATCAGGAGGGTATTGCCGAGTCCCTCCAGGAGCCAGCGGTATCGGTCCTCCTTGATGAAGGAGGCGAAGAAGCGCTGGCCGAAGCTCATTGCAGGCTGGACTTGCGGACGACGACCACCTGGGAGGCTTCGAAGTAACCCGCGGAGAAATCCACGTTCTGCTTCCGTTCCTCGTTGACGGTCAGGCCGGCAGCGATAAAGTCGATCTGGCCGCTCTCCAGGGCCGCGATGAGGCTGTCGAACGGGATGTCCCTGATCTCCAGCTGCCGCCCCATGGCCTCGGCGACCGCCCTGGCAATATCGACGTCGATGCCGACGATGGCATCCCCTTCGGCGAACTCAAAGGGCTCGAACCCGGCCTCGGTGCCCATGACCAGGGGGTCTCCGGTGCCTGGCGTGAAGACCAGCCGGTCAGGACCATTCTCGTCATATGACGCGATGATGGTGGCGAGCTTCCCGGAGGACTCCAGGTCCGCCAGCACGGCATTGATCCCGTCTAGCAGTTCCTGGTTGCCCTTCTTGACGGCGATGGCGTATTCCTCGACGGTCAGTTTCGCATCGAGGATGGCCAGGTCGGGGTTCTGGGCGATGAAGACCTCCGCCGGGGTCAGGTCCATGACCACCGCATCGGCCCGCTTCTGCTTCAGTTCCAGCACCGCGTCCACATAGCGGTTGAACCGCTTGACCTCCGCATTCTCGATCTCGGACGCCAGCTCGTCACCGACGGTTCCCTGCTGAACGGCGATCTTCTTGCCTTTCAGGTCGTCGGGGGACTGGATGGACACCTCGCCGCCGGCGCAGGCGGCCGTTGCGATGGCCAGGGCCAGCACCAGGAGTACGGATAGGAAACGAACCTTCTGGATCATGATGGGAAGCCTCCTGTCGGATGGATGAATCAGTGGCCCGAGAGGCCAACATGAATATTTATACACTCAATACTCAATGTCCGCAAGGGGATGCCCGGTGCGATGCACAGTGCGAAGCCCGGTGCGGGCCTCAGCGGCGGACCGCGTGGAAGGCTGCGGCGGTCCGATCCAATACATCCTGCATGGCCCGCTGGATTTCCTCATCCTGGAGGGTCCTGTCCGGAGACCGGAACACCAGGCGATAGGCCATGGATTTCCGGTCGGCGGGCACCTGGGCCCCCTGGTAGACATCGAACAGCTCCAGGGATTCCAGGAGGGGGCCGGCGGCGGTCCGGATCGTGTCGGCCACGGTGGCGGCCGGTACATCGCGGTCCAGCAGCAGGGCCAGGTCCCTGGAAACGGACGGATACCGGGGCAGGGGACGGTGCCGCCGGGCCCGGTCGGCAGCTGCCAGCAGGGGGGCCAGGTCCGCCTCCAGCAGGAGCGTCCCCTCCGGCACCTCGTAGGATGCGGCGATTGCGGGGTGGACCGCTCCCAGGACCGCCCAGGTTTTCCCGTCCTTCTCCAGCCGCGCGGCCCGGCCGGGATGGAGGGCGGGATGCCCGGTTTCCGGCAGGAACACGGCGTCACGGATGCCCAGCATGTCCAGGAGCCTTTCCAGGACGCCCTTCATCCGGAAGAACAGGCGTTCCCCGTCTTCCCCGCCGGCTGCCTCGTACAGGACGGCCCCGAGGGTCGGTGCTTCGTCGGGCAGCCGTTCCTGCGAAGGCGCTCCTGCCTCGGGGGGGACCGGACGATAGACATGGCCGATCTCGAACCCCGCCACCCGTTCCACGGACCGGGCGGCATTGAGGGCCGCGACCCGGAGAAGGCTCGGGAACATCGACAGGCGCATGGCGCTGTATTCTTCTCCCAGGGGGTTCCGGATCCGCAGGGGATTCCGCATGGGGTGGCCCTCGGGGAATCCGAGCCGTTCCCCTTCCCGGGGGCTCTCGAAGGAGTACGTCGCCATCTCGTAGAAGCCCTGGGCCACAAACAGGTCCTTGATCCGCTCGATCCAGGCCTGGCGGGCCGTCCGGCCCCCCAGGGTGGCGGTGCTGCCCGCGTGGAGGGTGGGGGGAATCCGGCCGTATCCATGGAACCGGGCGGCTTCCTCCGCCAGGTCAGCTTCGCCTTCGAGATCCTGTCGGTATCCCGGAGGCACGACGGCGAGGCCCCCGTCGTGGGGTTCGATCCGGCATCCCAGGCGCCGGAAGGTGTCCAGCATGAAGTCATCCGCGATCTCGGCTCCCAGGAAAGCCCGGATCCGGCCGGGTCGGAAGGGAATGCGCCGGGGCACGGGTTTTCCCGGATAGACGTCCACCCGGCCCGGAACGACCCGTCCGCAGCCCAGCCGCTCGACCAGCTCGGCGGCCCGGTCGATGGCACGGCGGGCGTTGTCGGGATCCAGGCCCTTCTCGAAGCGTGCGGAGGATTCGGTGCGGAGCCCCCTCCGCCGGGCGGTCTGGCGCAGGGGAATGCCGCTGAAGCAGGCGGCCTCCAGCAGGACGGTCCGGGTGGTCGGGAAGATGCCCGAATGCTCGCCGCCCATGATGCCCGCCAGGGCGACGGGGCCTTCCGCGTCGGCGATGACCAGGACAGAGGGATCCAGGTCCCGCTCCACCCCGTCCAGGGTCATGAGCCGCTCGCCTGTCTCCGCCCGGCGAACCCGGATTTCCGCGCCCCGGACCAGGGATAGGTCGAAGGCATGGAGCGGGTGCCCCAGCTCCAGCATGACATAATTCGTAATGTCCACCAGGTTGCCCAGGCTCCGGATCCCGGCGGACCGCAGGCGGCGGACCATCCAGTCCGGGGACGGTCCCACGGCCACATCCGTGACCACGCGGCCCACATACCGCTGGCAGAGGTCGGGGGCGTCGATCCGGATCCGGATATGGTCCCGGGCGTCTCCATCGCCGGATTCGGTTACCAGGGGGGCGACGGGCCGGAAGGGACGGTCAAAGGTCACCGCCGCCTCTCGGGCGAGCCCCTCGACGGACAGGCAGTCGGGCCGGTTGGACGTCACCTCGAAATCCAGCACCACGTCCTCCAGCCCCAGGACCTTGCGGATATCCGTGCCCGGGATTGTGTCGCCGGGCAGGACGAGAATGCCCTTCCGGATTTCCTCGTCGTAGTCCTCCTCCGGCAGGCCGAGTTCCTGGATGGAACAGAGCATGCCCTGGGACGCCTCGCCCCGGATCCGGCCGGAGCGGATCACCGTTCCGTCGGCCAGGACAGCCCCGTCCAGGGCGACGGGCACCATCTGTCCCGCGATCACGTTGGGGGCGCCGGTGACGATCCGGAGGGGCTCCCTGCCGGCGGGGCCGCCGATGTCCATCCGGCACAGCACCAGCCGGTCGGCGCCGGGATGCCGCCCCAC
>JAKPNJ010000060.1 GCA_029548445.1 Bacillota bacterium
GACGCGGGAAGCGCAGGGCGAAAAACTAGACAGCATAGCGGACAATTGAGTCGGCCAATCCCGACCGGAGGCCCATCAGCCTCCGGTCGGAAGTGATCATCGGACAAGTTATATGTATATGAAAATATATTTATATACATATAAATACAAATTTACACCATGATTATAGTAAGAAAAGATATCATATGCACAGTATCACGTGAGAATCAGGGGAAGAACGATTGACAATATCATGAAACCGGTTGTATGATTGTCTCTGTAGAGGCAGCTTCATCTCGTTATGGCAGTTGAGTAGTCGTTGACAATACATGTAAAAATTATATAACAACATATATAACATAAGGAGGATCGTGCGTGGAACACTCGGATTTTCTGTCGCGGATCCAGGCCCTTCCCGTGGTGGACACCCATGAGCACTGGCCGGATGTCCGGTTCATGGAAGGCCGCCCCCTGGAATTCTTCGACCTGCTGGTCCCCTATGTCTGCGACATCCTCCTGGCCGCCGGGATGCCCCGGGACGAATATGCCCTCCTGTTCCGCAGGGAGCTGCCCTTCGGCGACCGGTGGGCCGTGTTCGCCCCCTGGCTTCCGGAGATTCGCCATACCACCTACTTCCAGGCCATCCTGCGAACGCTTCGGGATACCGCCGGCCTGGCGGGTCCCCTGGACGCCGCGTCGGCCGAGGCCGCGGGCCGGTGCCTGTCGGAGGCCAATGGACCCGGTGCCGTGGCCCGGATCCTCCGGGAAGAGAATGTCGTCGCCGTGATGACCTTCCTCCCCTTCGACGGGGTTCCCTCCATTGTCGCCCCCCACTTCCACGCCGTCCCCACCGTGTCCGACATCCACATCCGGAACCGGCTGGACCTGGAGCGGTTCGGCCGGGCCCTGGGCCGGGAGATCGCGGACTTCGACGGCCTGCTGGAGGCGATCCGGGCCCTGTTCCGCTCCTACAGGGAAGCCGGGGTCAGGGCTGTCAAGTTCGGGGCGGCCTATCGGCGGACCCTGGACTACGCCCCGGTCTCCCGTTCGGAGGCCGAGCGCCGCTTCCTGGAGATTACGGAACAGCCCGTCATGGGCGATACCCGGAGCATCGGCGCGCCGACCGGGGCCTATCCGGATTCCTTTACGAAACCCCTGGACGACTACCTGGTCGACTTCATGGTGGGCCTTGCCGGGGAGATGGGCGTCCCCGCCATCTTCCATGTCGGGCTCCATGCCTGGAATGAGAACCGGATCGAGGCGGTCCAGGGACGCCACCTGGAGCCCCTGGTCCGCCGACACCGGAATGTCCGGTTCGTCCTCCTCCACGCCGGGATGCCCTTCATCGACGACGCGGTGCTCCTGGCCCGCTATTTCCCCAACGTGGTCCTGAACTTGACCTGGGCCCACATCATTGACCGGGCCCGGTGCCGGGAGCTGATCCGCTGCTGTGTCGAGACCCTGGCGGTGTCCAAGGTCCAGGGGTTCGGCGGGGATTACATGCATCCCCAGCAGCTCCATGGCCACCTGGCCTTCGCCCGGGAAAACCTGGCCGTCGTCCTGCAGGACCTGGTCCGGGAGGGGGTCATGGATGACGAGGAAGCGCTGGACCTGGCCCGTCGCTGGCTCCTGGACAACCCCGTCCGGTATTTCGGGCTCTGATGGCGGAAAGAATGATGGATACCGAAGGCACCCTGCGCCGATTCGTCCATGAAGGTCTTCTCCTGGCCTTTGCGCCGGAGGATGGCCGCATGCGGGCCTTCCGCCCGGACGAACCCGCCCCGGAGGCCGAGACCGCCGTCGGGACGCCGCCGGTGCAGGCTGCCCGGGCCGGAATTCCCTACAGCGGGGGCCATGCGGCGGCCTTCGGGTACTGCGCCCTGCCGGATGCCCTCCGATTGGTCCGGCTGGACGCCATTCCGGACGAGGGACCCTACGCATCGGCCATCCTGTACGAGGCGAGGGACCCGGAAACCGGCCTGGTCGTCGAGGTCCGGTTCCGGCTGGTCCGCGGCGCGCCGGTGGCCCGGGTGGAGACACGGGCCCGGAATGGCGGGGAGCACCCCGTGACCCTGACCCACCTGTCCTCCGCCTTTCTCCAGGGACTCCTGCCCCAGGCCAGCCTTCCCTGGTACGACCCGGACCGGCTCCGGGTCCATACTGCCCGGAGCGGCTGGCACACCGAAGCCCAATGGCAGGCCCGCAGCCCGGGGGAGATGGGCCTGGTGGCGGGTTCCGCCTACAACGTGACGACCTTGGTGCTCCTGTCCTCGGTGGGGACCTTCAGCACCTTCCGGCACCTCCCCATGATGGTGGTCGAGGACCGGGCGTCCGGGGCATCCTGGTTTTGCCAGGTGGAACATCCCGGCAGCTGGTATATGGCCCTGGGCTGGAAAGGCCCGGCGGAAGGGACCTTCGGGTCCATGTTCCTGGAATGCGGCGCCGCCGATGAGCGTCTCGCCGGATGGAACCGGACCCTGGCCCCCGGGGAGACCTTCGAGGCCCCGGCCTGTGCTGTCGGCGCCGTCCGGGGCGGCTTTGCGGAAGCCGTCGAAGCCCTGGTCCGTTACAAGCGGGTGGCCCTGAAGCCGTCGCTCCCGGCATGGCGCGGCCTATCCGGGGCAGCCGCCGGAGCCGCTGGCGGCAAGATCGCCGGAGCGGCTGTCGACGCGGCCGTTGACGCGGCCGTTGACGCGGAAGACCTGCCCGTGATCTTCAACGACTATATGGACTGTCTCTGGGGACAGCCCACGGAGGAACGGCTCCTGCCCCTCATCGATGCGGCAGCCCGGGTGGGCTGCGAGTATTTCGTCATCGACGCCGGCTGGTTCGGGGACCGGGAACCGCCCTTCGCCTACGCCACCCGGTTCGGGGACTGGGAACCCTCCCGGGACCGGTTCGGCGAGGCCGGGCTCCAGGGAATCCTGGACCGGATCCGGGACCGGGGCATGATCCCCGGCCTCTGGCTGGAAATGGAAGCCTGCGGCCAGGACGCGGCCTTCGCCCGGATGCCCGACGAATGCTTCCTCCGGCGTTCGGGGGTCCGCATCGGCGGCGGACTCCGCTACTTCCCGGATTTCCGGCATCCGGCGGTCCGGGCCCACCTGCATGGCGTCATCGACCGGCTGGCGGCCATGGGGGTCGGGTACATCAAGAACGACTACAATGACGATTTCGGCTCCGGTTGCCAGGAGCATCCGGGGGACAACCCGGCCGACGGGCTGCTGTCGGCGGTCCGGGCCTTCCTTTCCTTTGTCGACGAAGTCCGGGCCCGCCATCCGTCCCTGATCCTGGAAAACTGCGGCTCCGGCGCCATGCGGGCCGACCCGGGGATCCTGGCCCATTTCCACCTGCAGAGCGCCTCCGACCAGGTGCAATTCGAACGGTTCCCCTCCATCGCCTGCGGCAGCCTGGCCCATGTCCTGCCCGAGCAGTTGGGGGTCTGGAGTTACCCGTGGCCCATCGAAATCGACCGCTACGACGACCGGAACCGGTTCGACGATCCGGCCTACCAGGCCCGGATGGCGGACGGGGAGGAGACGGTGTTCAACCTGGTCACGGGCTTCGCCGGCACCCTGTACCTGTCGGGTCGCATCGACGCGGCGCCGCCGGACGAGCAGGCCCGGATCGCCGAAGCCGTCGCCATCGTCAAGGAAGAGCGGGGCCGTATCCGCCGGTCCTTCCCTTTCTGGCCCCTGGGACTCCGGGGCATCCGGGAGGACCGGGCGCCCCTGGCCCTGGGCCTCGCCGAGGGGGGCCTTGCGGATCCGGACCGGGTATTGCTGTGCGTCTGGCGCCGGGACGGCGACGACGCCCGGATCGACCTCCCCCTCCCAGCCCTGGCCGGGAAGGGATTTCGAGCCCGCCAGCGATTCCCGACCCCGGGAACCGGCCTGGACGCGGACCTGGACTTCGATGACCGGACCGGAGCCCTGCGGGTCGTCCTGCCCCGGACGAATTCCGCCCGCCTCCTCGTCCTGGAGCGCCGGGAAAGTCCCGTCGGGACGGACCGGCCGATCGATCCCCGGCTGGGCGGGACCGGATCCCGCGGCCGGAAGGGGGAGGGCGCATGACAAGAAGACTCGCGGCAGCCCTGCTCGCCCTGGCGATCTGCCTGGGCCTCGGATCCGGAAGCGGGCTCCGGGCGGAAACAACGCCCGGAGGCGAATCCACGGCGCCTGGCCTGGACAAGTATGTATCCGACTATGCCGCCTTCTCCCGGCCGGATGTCCGGGTCCGGATCCCGGCGTCCGATCCGTCCGTCGAGATCCGGAATGGCCGCCTGGAAACCGACTTCGAGGGACGGACCGGCGTCGCGGTGCTGTCCGCCGCCGGCGGCCTGGACGTGACCTTTGACATCCCGGAGCAAGGCCTGTATGCCATCCGGATCGACTACCACTCACGGATGGGGACCGGCCGCAACATTCCCATGGACCTGGCCATCGACGGACAGGCTCCCTTCGAGGCGGCCCGGCACCTGAAGCTGCCCAAGCGCTGGACCAACCGGACGGATCCCGAGACCGGCGCCTTCCTGACGGACCGGCAGGGCAACGAGCTGACGCCGTCCCAGCTGGAAAGCCCCGGCTGGCAATCCCTGGTGCTGGAAGATGACGAGGGGTATTACCTGGAGCCCTACGGATTCTTCCTCCAGGAGGGGGCCCATGTCCTTTCGCTCTCGTTCCCGGACGGGGATGTGGCCGTGGAGGCCGTCACCATCGGCAACGACCCGGAGCCGCCTTCCTATGCGGACCAGCTGGCCCTCTGGCAAGCCGAGGGGTTCCGGGAGGCCGGTGCCGGCCTCCGGGTCCTGGTGGAAGCGGAACGGACCCTGTACCACTCCGACCCGGTCCTCCACCCCGTCTCCGATCGCAGCTCCGCCGCCACCTCTCCCTCCGACGCCTGGCGCATCGTCCGGAACTCCTTCGGCGGCCTGTCCTGGCAGTACAAGGGCCAGTCGGCCGTATGGGAAATCGAGGCTCCGGAAGACGGGCTGTACCGCCTGGTGTTCCGCTCCCGCCAGAACTACCAGCGGGGGGTCTCCACCAGCCGCCGGATCCTGGTGGACGGCGCGGTGCCCTTCCGGGAATTCGGCCAGGTCCGCTTCCCCTTCGACAACCGCTGGGTCGTGGTCTCCCCCGAGCCCCTGGTGGCGCTGACGAAGGGCCGCCATGAAATCCGCCTGGAAGTGGTTCCCTCCTATCCCGACACCCTTCGCCGGCTCCAGAACGCCATTTATGAGCTGAACCGGTTCTACCGGCAGGTCATCATGATCACCGGCGTCTCCTCCAGCGGCAACGCCCTGGACGAGTACCGCGACTACTCCCTGGAACGGGAGATCCCGTCGTATTACGAGCGGGTGCGCGGGATGGCCGAGGACCTCCGGACCCTCCGCCAAAGCATGGAAACCGAGGGATTCCGCCAGGGGGGCGAGGCGGGGGTCATCGACCTGATCCTGCGCCAGCTGGAGGACTTCGACCGGGATCCCGCCTCCCTGCCCCTGCGGCTCAAGGTCTTCAAGGACAACATCTCCGGCGCGGCCGCCTGGATCCTGCGGCTGAAGGAACAGCCCCTGGAATTGGACACCCTGGGGATCGCCGGGCCCGGCGCCCCCCTGCCCAACGCCGATGCCCCCTTCGGGCAGCGGGTTCTGTATACGGTCCGCTCCTTCCTCGCCTCCTTTACACGGCAGTACGCCCTGCTGGACAACGAATTCGAGACCGGCGAGGCCCTGGAGGTCTGGGTCGGCCTGGGCCGCGACCAGGCCCAGCTGATCAAGCGGCTGGTGGAAGACGAGTTCATGCCCGAAACCGGGTACAAGGTCAACGTGAACCTGGTGCAGCAGGGCCTGATTCCCGCCACCCTGACGGGCAAGGGACCCGACGTGGCCCTGTTCGTGACGCCCAACGAGATCGTGAACCTGGCGGCCCGGTCCGCCCTGGTGCCCCTGTCGGACTTCGACGGCTTCGAGGCCCTCCGGTCCCGGTTCCAGCCCCAGTCGGTCATCCCCTACACCTACCTGGACAAGGCCTACGGGGTTCCGGTCAACGAGTCCTTCCCCATGCTGTTCTACCGGAAGGACGTCTTCGGGGAGCTGGCCCTGGAGGTGCCCCGGACCTGGACCGAGTTCTACGACCTCCTGCTGATCCTCCAGCGGAACAACCTGTTCGCCGGCATTCCCCAGGACGAGACCACCTTCCAGACCCTGCTCTTCCAGCAGGGAGGCAGCTACTACAAGGACGGCTGGCGCACCACGGGCTTCGACGCGCCCGAGGCCCTGGCCGCCTTCCGCCAGTGGACCGAGTTCTTCACGAAGTACACCCTGCCGGTCCAGTACGACTTTTACAGCCGCTTCCGGACCGGGGAGATGCCCCTGGGCATCGCGCCCTATGTCACGTACAACGTCCTGGTCGTGGCGGCCCCCGAGCTCCGGGGGCTTTGGGGCATGGCCCCCGTTCCCGGCACGGTCCGGGAGGACGGAACCGTGGACGCCTCTGTCACCGGCGGCGGTACCGGGGCCGCCCTGTTCCGCAAGGTAAAAAACCGGGACGCGGGCTTCGCCTTCCTGGAATGGTGGACCCGGGCCGGGGTCCAGTCCGCCTTCGGCAAGGAGATCGAGATCCTCCTGGGACCTGCAGCCCGGTACGATACCGCCAACATCGAGGCCTTCCGGGACCTGCCCTGGGGGCCGGACGAGGAAGCGCGGCTCCTGGACCAGTGGAGCCGGCTCCGGATGGTGCCCCAGACCCCCGTCAACTACTACATCTCCCGGAACCTGGCCAACGCCTTCCGCCGGGTGGTCATCCAGGGGGACAACCACCGGGAGACCCTGAACCGATACAACCGCGAGATCAACAAGGAAATCCTGCGCAAGCGCCAGGAATTCGGGCTGGATTGAGGAGGGACCCGGAATGAGCCGAGACCGAATCCGAAAACCAAGCCGGTCGATCCGGGCGGACCGGCAGGAATGGGGCATGCTGCTGCCCTTCCTCCTGCTGTTCGGGGTCTTTACCATCCTGCCCGTCCTCTCGTCCCTGGTCCTGAGCTTCACGGACTTCAACATGCTGGAACCCCCCTCCTTCGTGGGTCTTCGCAACTATATCCGGCTGTTCATCGAGGACGACATCTTCCTCATCGCCGTCCGGAATACCCTGATCTTCGCCTTCCTGACCGGCCCCGTCAGCTACTTCGCCTGCCTGATTTTCGCGTGGCTCATCAACGAGCTGCCGCCCCGACCCCGGTCCCTCATGACCCTGGTGTTCTATGCCCCCTCCATCGCCGGCAATGTGTACTTCATCTGGCTCTGGATCTTCAGCGGCGACGCCTACGGCCTGGTCAACAGCTTCCTCATGCGGCTGGGACTGCTGGACGAGCCCATCCTCTGGCTGGCGGATCCCCGCTACAACCTGCGGATTATCATCCTGGTGCAGTTGTGGCTCTCCCTGGGCGTCAGCTTCCTGGCCTTCATCGCCGGGCTCCAGAGCATCGACGCCAGCATCTATGAATCCGGCGCCGTGGACGGGGTCCGCAACCGGTTCCAGGAGCTCATCTACCTGACCCTGCCGTCCATGGGCCCCCAGCTCATGTTCGGGGCGGTCATGCAGATCGCCATCTCCTTCAGTGTCAGCGGCGTCAGCAGCGCCCTGGCCGGTTTCCCGAGTACCGACTATTCGGCCCACACGGTGGTGCTCCACATGCAGGACTACGGCACCCTGCGCTTCGAGATGGGGTACGCCTCCGCCATCGCCGCCGTGCTGTTCCTCACCATGCTGCTGACCAACAGCGGCATCAAGCGCATCCTGTCGCGCTTCAGCTGAAGAGGGGAGGGACACCATGCGCACACCCGTCCAGAGCCTTCGCCGGATCGGCCGCCGCGGCCGCACCGGGCGCCGGGTCACCCGCTCCCTGGGAGGGGACACCGGGGTCCTGCTGCTCCTCGTCCTGGTGGGGGCCTTCATGGGCCTGCCCTTCGTCTACGCCATCATGCAATCCCTGAAGCCCATGGAAGAACTCTTTATCTTCCCGCCCCGCTTCTTCGTCCGGTCCCCTACCATCGAGAACTTCTACCTCCTGACCCAGTACGCCGGCAACACCTGGGTGCCCTTCAGCCGGTACCTCTTCAACAGCCTGTTCGTCACGGTCACCGCCACCGCCGGCCAGGTGCTCCTGTGCTCCATGGGGGCCTACGTCCTGGCCAAGGGCCGCATCCGGGGCCGGAAGACCGTCTTCGCCATCGTCGTGACGACCCTGCTCTTCGCCTACGACGTGACGGCCATTCCCAATTACGTGATCATGTCGGGCCTCCGACTGGTCAACACATACGGCGCCCTGGTCGTTCCCGCCATCGCCGTGCCCCTGGGCCTCTTCCTGATGAAGCAGTTCATCGAGTCCTCGGTGCCTGACGCCCTGCTGGAGTCGGCCCGGGTGGACGGAGCCCCGCCCCTCCGCATCTGGTGGTCCGTGGTGATGCCCATGGTCAAGCCCGCGTGGCTGACGCTGATCATCTTCTCCTTCCAGTCCATCTGGGGCCGGGAGGGGCTGGAATACATTTACAACGAGGCGCTGAAGGTGCTGCCCACCATGTTCCGCCAGATCAGCGCCGGCGGCATTTCCCGAGCCGGCATCGCGGCGGCATCCGCCGTGGTGCTGATGGTGCCGCCCATCATCACGTTCATCCTCTCCCAGAGCCGGGTGGTCGAGACCATGGCCCACTCGGGCATCAAGTAGGGGAGGGGTCGCCGATGAAGCCAACGTGCCCCCGTTCCCTCCGATTCCGGATCGTCCCGGCCCTGGCGGCTGTCCTTCTCCTGGGACTGTCCGCCCCGGTCCTGGCCTCGGACATGCCCTATTACTCCTATACATACGACCAGTGGGGGCGTCCCGTGGAAAGCCCCAGCGGCTACGAGCCCGTGGAGTTTTTCGGCGGCCTCGACCTGGGCGTGGGCTCCCTGTCCGGCCCCACGGACCTTTTCGTGGCTGGCGACGGGCGGCTGTACATCCTGGATGCCGGCAACGGCCGGGTGATCATCGTGCCGCCCGACCGGCAGGACCCGGTGGTCGTGGACCGGTTCACCCTGGTGGGGGTCGAAAACGCCCTGAACGCCCCGGAAGGCCTCTTCGTCACCCCCGACGGCCTGATCTACATCGCCGACACCGGCAATGAGCGGGTGGTGGTGACCGACGAAACCGGCGCCATCCGCCGCACCTTTCGCAAGCCCGGGACCACCGGTCCCGCAGGGTCGGACGGCGGGGACGGGGACACCGGCGTGTTCCCGCCGGAGGCCGCCTTCGCCCCCCAGAAGCTCGTCGTGGACCGGATGGGGACCCTCTACATCGTCTGCAAGGGCATCGGCCAGGGCGCGGTGCTGTATTCCCGGGACGGCGACTTCCTGGGGTTCTTCGGCGGGAACAAGGTGGAGGTCACGGCCGGCCTGCTGCTGGACCGGTTCTGGAAGTCCATCCTGTCCCAGGAAGCCCGGGACAAGCTGTCCCGCTACATTCCGGTGGAATACTCCAGCATCGCCATCGACGGCGAAAGCTTCGTTTACTCCTGCACAGTGAATTCGGGATCCACCCTGAACATGATCCGCAAGATCAACCCCATGGGCATCAACATCCTGGAGACCCGGGCCACCCGGAGCTTCCAGGGCGGGTTCGGGGACCTGCAGCCCGTGTGGTACAACAATACGCTGGTCCGGACCCAGTTCATCGACCTCTGCGTCGGGGACGACGGGCTCATCACGGCCCTGGACAGCACCCGGGGACGCCTGTTCCAGTACGACCAGGACGCAAACCTCCTCTTCGCCTACGGCGGCCTGGGCGCCCAGCTGGGCATGTTCCGGAACCCGGTGGCCGTGGACACCCTGGGCCGGGACATCCTGGTCCTGGACAAGGCCGGTGCGGGCATCACCCGCTTGACCCCGACGGAGTTCGGCCGGCGGGTTCACACCGCCATGGCCCTGTACAACGACGGCCGGTACCAGGAGGCCGTGGAGCCCTGGAACCAGGTCCTGAAATACGATTCCCACTTCAACCTGGCCTATATCGGCATCGGCAAGGCCCTGCTGGAGACCGGCCAGCCCCGGGCGGCCATGGAATCCTTCCGCATCGGCCACGATCCGGACGGGTATGACCTGGCCTACGCCGAGTACCGGACCGATACGCTCCGGAGAAACTTCCTCTGGTACTTCCTGGCGGCGGTCCTGGCCATCGCCTATGGGTATGGCCGGAACATACCCGTCGTCCGCCGGTGGGAACGCCGGGTCCTGTCGGCCGTCGGCAGCCGCCTGCGAAGGCACCGGCCGGGGAAAGGCGGTGGGGCCGCATGAGAAGCCGGACCGGGAACCGGGCCCTGGGGCCCTTCTATACGATGGTCCATCCCATCGAGGGGTTCAGCGACCTGTACGACCGGAAGGCCGGCCGGGTCTCCATCGGCGTCGGTGTGGCGCTCCTCGGGTTCCTGCAGCTGTTGGCCACCCGGCAGCTCAGCGGATTCCTCTTCAATTCGGGCACCCGGCTGAACGACCTGAACATCCTGTACCTTCTGGCCCAGAGCGTGGGATTCTACCTGCTCTTCACCCTGGTCAACTGGGCGGTCTGCACCCTGTTCGACGGCAAGGGCCACCTGGGGGGCATCTGGATCGGCGTCACCTACTCGATGATGCCCATGATCCTTTCGGGCTTTCTCCAGGTCCTCCTGTCCCGGTTCCTGAAGCAGGACGAGGCGCTGTTCCTGCAGATCATCAGCTGGATCGGCCTGGCCTGGACCGCCTTCCTGTTCGTCAAGGCCCTGGAGGCCGTCCACCAGTACACCCTGCCCCAGACCTTCCTGTCCACCGCCGCGACCTTCGTGGGCATCGCCATCGTCCTGTTCCTCGTCATCCTGCTGCTCAGCCTGTCGCAGCAGATGCTGGGCTTCCTGGTCACCCTGGCCAAGGAAGTCATGCTGCGGACCAGCTGAGCGCCGGAAGGAGGCGAGGACACCCATGGATACAAGCATCCGGACCCGCGTGCCCCGGCCGCCCCTGCGGCAGGCCCTGGGCATCTTCCTGGCCGCTGCCGTCCTGGCCGCCGCCGCCCTGCCGACCGGCGGGTCCTTCCTGGGCGCCGAGGAAGCCGGGGCACCCACTGCCGAATCCCTGGCCACCGGGCCCGCCCTGACCGGAGGGCTGCAGCAGGCCGCCGGGCGGGACGGCATGACCCTCTGGGTCAGCCCGGAAACCGGCGAATTCGAGGTCCGGCTGCCGGACGGGACCGCCTGGTCCAGCAATCCCGCCGACCGGGCAGACGACAAGAAGGCCCGGGACATCTGGAAGACCAACCTCCAGTCCCAGTTCATCGTGGAGTATGTGAACCTGGAGGGCCGGATCCGCGATACCGTCAACAGCTTTGTCGGCTCGGTCCGCAAGGACGGGCTCACCGTCCTGCCTGTGGAGAATGGATTCCTTTCGGTCTATGAATTTACGAAGGAGAAGTTCATGGTGCCCCTCCAGGTGACCCTGGAGGCGGGCTTCCTGCGGGTCCGGGCCCGGATGGACCTGGCCCGGGGCGATGGGGAGGCCTACTATTTCGGCGGGCTCCAGCTCCTGCCCTTCTTCGGGGCGGGCACCGAGTCCGAGACCGGGTACCTGGTGGTACCGGACGGCAGCGGCGCCCTCATCCGCCTGAACAACGGCAAAACCCAGGCGGGGCCCTGGTTCGGCCGGATCTACGGGGACGACCCCTCCCTCCAGCCGATCCAGCGGTTTACCCAGCCCCGGTCCGTCCCCCTGCCGGTGTACGGCATCAAGCGGGAGGACCGGGCCCTGCTGGCCGTCCTCACCGACGGCGCGGCCCGGGCCACCCTCAACGCCTTCGTCAGCGGCATGCGGACGAGCTACAACTTCGTGTACCCGACCTACCTGTTCCGGGCCAGCGAAAGCTTCTTCATCACGGACCGGACCGGCAAGCTGCGGGAGTACCCGATCCTCGACCGGACGGGCCTCCGGGGCGCCGCCGTCACCCTGGACTTCCACTTCCTGTCCGGGGAGGAGGCCGACTACAACGGCATGGCCGCCCGGTACCGGATGCTGCTGCCGCCCCAGGCGGACGCCGCCGGGGCCCTCCTGTCCGGCACGGACACCACCCCCTCCCTCTACCTGGACCTGTATGGCGCCGTGGAACGGACCCGGCCGGTCCTGGGCATTCCCACGACGGTGGCCGAACCCCTGACCACCTTCGGGGAGGCCGCTGCCATCGTCGGGGAACTCCGGGACGCCGGGGTGTCCGACCTGGTCCTGCGGATCCTCAATGGATTGGAACGGGACGTCCGGAACCTGCCCACGGACCGGTTCACGCCCTTGCGTTCCCTGGGCGGCGTCGGCGGGGTCCTGGACCTCCGGGAAACCGTCGGGGAGACGGCCCTGTACCTGGCGGCGGAGCCGACCCTGGTCCGCCGGAATGGTTGGTTTGTCCGGACCCTCTCCACCACCACGAAGACCCTCATGGGCCTGCCCGCCTACCAGGTTCCCTACGACATGGCCTCGGGATTCAAGGACGGCCGTCGGCTGTACCTGCTTTCGCCGAAGCCCGTGGCGGATTCGCTGCTGGCCCTGTCCCGGAGCGGACAGTCCGCCCGGCAGCAGGCAGGCCGCCGGCTTTCGGTGGAGACCCTGGCCTCGACGGTTTATTCGGACTTCGGCCGGAAGGCCTCCAGCCGGGAAGAAACCATGGCCACATATCTCGGGGCGCTGGCGGGGATGGCGGAAAACGGAACCCGACTGATGCTCTCCGGGGCCAACGCCTATGCCGTGCCCCTGGCCGAGCGCCTGGTCGACGTACCTTCCGGCACCGCCGGCTTCGTCCTGACGGATGCCGAAATCCCCTTCGTCCAGCTGGTGCTGTCCGGCCGGGTATCCTATGCCGGCACGCCCATCAACCAGACCTCCAATCCCCGGCGGTCCTTCCTGAAGGCGGTCGAGTCCGGATCCGCCCTCCACTACGCCTTCATCGCCCGCTCCCCGGACCTGCTGCGGGAGACGGAGCTCCAGTTCCTGTACGGCGCCAACTACGATCTCTGGAAGGCGGATGTGGCGGCGGACTATGCCCGGGTCCTCCAGCTGGCCGAAGCCACCGGGGGGAGCCGCCTGGTGGGCCATGAGGTCGAGGGTCCCGGCATCCGGATCGCGTCGTTCGAAAACGGCACCCGGGTCCTGGTCAACCTGGACGAGCGGGACCACGCCGTCGACGGGGTTCGCGTGCCCGCCATGGACTTCGTCATCCTGCCTGCGGAAGGGGGGTCCGGCACATGAGTCGCACCGGCGGCAGGGTCCGCCATCCCATGCCCTACGAGCGCAAGAAAAAGTGGTTCGGCTTCCTGTTCGTCGTGCCCTGGCTCATCGGCTTCGCCTACTTCTTCCTGGTGCCCTTCGTGTCGTCCTTCTTTTACTCCCTGTACGAGAAGGTGTCGCCGGCCCAGGGCGGCATGCAGTTCCTGGGCTTCGCGGGGATCCGGCGCTATGTCGAGGCCCTCAGCGCCGACACGCCCTTTATCCTCCAGCTGACCTTCACCCTCCAGCGGATGGTGTACCAGGTGCCCCTGGTCCTGGTCTTCAGCATCTTCCTGGCCGTCATCCTGAACACCCGCTTCCGGGGCCGGCTGCTGGCCCGGGGCATCTTCTTCCTGCCGGTCATCATCGCGTCGGGCATCGTCATCAACATCCTCCGGGGCGACACCGTGGCCTCGGACATGATGGCGGGCGAGCGGGGCAGCGCCCTGTTCCAGGGCATCCAGTTCGAGGTCCTGCTGCTCCAGGTCGGGGTACCGGTGGATGTGACGACCTGGCTCATGCAGGTCATCAACGGCATTTTCGAGCTCGTGTGGAAATCCGGGGTCCAGACCCTCCTCATGCTGTCGGGACTCCAGTCGATTCCCCACACGGTTTATGAAGCCGCCGACATCGAGGGCGCCACGGCCTGGGAGACCTTCTGGAAGATCACCATGCCCATGGCCTCCCCCCACATCATCCTCTGCGCCTTCTACACCATCGTGGACATCTCCACCGACTACTCCAACCTCATCATCCTGCGGATCCGGGACATCGCCCGGAACCTGGACCTGGCGTATGCCTCGGTGCTGTCCATCATCTGGTTCGCCATCATCATGGCCCTGGTGGGACTGGTCTTCCTGCTGACCCGCCGGATGGTCTACTACAACGACGACAGGGGGTGACGCCGACATGGATCTCCAGCTGATTCGCCAGCGCCTGCAGGCCCTGGATCCCCGGGAACGCATTTCCATCTGGACGATGAAAAAAATCTCCAGGGGAGCCGTGGGGTTCATCCGGGCCTACCTCATCCTCTGCCTGAGCTTCGTGGTCCTCTATCCGCTGTTCTACATGCTGAGCATCTCCTTCCGGCCCAATACCCAGATCATGGATCCCTCGGTCATCTGGATTCCCAGGACCTTCTCCATCCAGAGCATCGTGGAGGTCATGGAGCTCATCGAGTTCCCCAAGGCCCTCTCGAACTCGGTCTTCCTGTCCCTGGCCGCCACCCTGCTGCAGCTCATGACCTGCAGCCTGGCCGGGTACGGGTTCGCCCGGTTCCGGTTCCGGGGCCGAAACCTCCTGTTCGGGTTCGTCCTCCTCACGATCCTGGTCCCCATGCAGTCGGTGGCCATTCCCATGTACTCCCAGATCCGGTTCTTCGATTACTTCTTCGTGGGCCGCCTCATCGGCCTCTTCACCGGCGAAGCCCTCTCCACCAGCCTCTACAACACCCCCTGGGCCCTGTTCCTGCCCGCCCTCCTGGGGAACGGGCTCCGGGGCGGCCTGTACATTTACGTGTTCCGCCAATCCTACATGGGCATGCCCAAGGACCTGGAGGACGCCGCCTACATTGACGGGTGCGGCTTTATCCAGACCTATACCCGGATCATCATGCCCCTGGCCCGGGCCCCCATGCTGGTGGTGTTCATCCTGTCCCTCATCTGGTACTGGAACGACGTCTTCCTGAACAACCTCTTCTATTCCACCGCCGAGACCCTGTCCATGGCGGTGGACGGGCTGGCGGTCAAGATGGCCCTGTCCCACGACTTCTACCAGATCTTCGCCTACCAGCAGGCCGGCTGCCTGGTGCTCATCGCACCGGTCCTGCTGATGTACCTGTTCCTGCAGAAGTATTTCATCCGGAGCGTCGACCGGACCGGCCTCAAGTAGGCCGGGACCCGGCGAGGCCCCATGGATCGCGGCAAGGAAAGGCTCTTTGGGGGAAGGAGGGGACAGCGGCAGGAGCGGATCGGGCCCGGGGCCACGGAACCGGAAGGTTCCGGCATTGCAGGAGTCCGGGGAGGGGGTCTCCCCACGTTGCGTGAACCACACACGAGAAGGGAGAGGTGAGATGAAAAGATTTGCACTGATCGCGGTCCCGGTCCTTTTGGTCGCCGCCATCTTCGCTTACGGCCTGGCGGCCGGGACCGGCGTCATCGGCGTCAACTGGTGGGTCCAGCAGGGGGGCTTCGTCGAGAATGCCAATGGAACCCTCTCGACGGACGGCACCGCCGCCGCCAATGCCATCGCCTGCGGCAACCCGGCCCAGCCCGTGGGCGACATGACCTTCGAGATCGAAATGCTGCCCCTGGATCCGGACCCGGCGGACGGTCGTTTCATCGGGTTTTCCCTCGGCACGACGAATCCGGCCAACCTGTTCGAGGGACTCCACTTCCAGCTGAACGCCTTCGGACTTGTCATGTTCGAGCTGCCCGCCCCCGGCATGCTGGCCGAGAGCGGACAAAACGGCCTCATTGTCCGGGACGGCACGACCTTCACGAAAGTCAAGGTGGTCCTGGCCGGCGGACTGGCTGACATCTACCTGAACGACGTCCTCATCGTCGACGATCGGGCCCTGACGGTCCCCGTCAGCGGCAACTGGATCGCCCTGGGGACCAGCGGTCTTGGCGCGGGCCAGGTGGCGACCTTCCGGAACATCGTGATCACCACGGGGGCCGCGGCCCCGACCGTGTACGAAAACTTCATGTATTCGGAACTGGCATCACCGCCGCTGCCCACCGAGGAGCCGACACCGGAACCGACGGCCGAGCCGACGACTGAACCCACAGTGGAACCCACAGTGGAACCGACGGCCGAACCGACGGTAGAACCCACAGTTGAACCGACGGTGGACGTCACCGCCGAGCCGACGGAAGGCGAGAATCCGGTTACCGGAGACCCGCTCGCCGTGCTCCCGCTGGGGTTGGCGGCCATCGCCGCCCTGGCCCTGTTCCGCGGCAGGAAAGCCCGCGGCTGAACCCGGAGTCACGCCAGACAGGCGTGCAGGATAAAGGAGGTACCCTACATGAAGACCCTCAGACTCATCGCCCTTATCGTCATGGCCGTCGCCCTGCTGGCCGTCCAGGTCTCGGCAGAAGCGAAATATCTC
Organism: Bacillota bacterium; assembly: GCA_029548445.1. Taxonomy (GTDB): domain Bacteria; phylum Bacillota; class Clostridia; order Saccharofermentanales; family UBA5734; genus JAKPNJ01. Next base: position 16,393 of record JAKPNJ010000060.1, read on the forward strand.
GGGGTCAGCTGGTTCGACCAGCCCGATCCTGCCAACCCGAATTTCATCGAGAACGCCGACGGCAGCTTCAGCAGCAACGGCGCCGCCACCGCCTCCATCGCCTGGGTGGTCGGGGATCCTCCGGGACCCGCGAAGGTCATGGACCTGGAGATCCAGATGGTCATCCCCGATATCGAGGGAGACTGGGCCGGGTTCTATGTCCACAATGAAATGGCCGCCAATGCCTTCGGGGGCAACCTGTTCTTCTTCAACAACACGGGCGCCAACATCCTCTCGTGGGGCACCGTCATCCTGGCCGAGAACGTCGGGGCTGAATACTTCAACCTGGGCGCCATGAACGACATCAAGGTCACCTTCGCCGACGGCGGGGTCAAGG
>JAKPNJ010000086.1 GCA_029548445.1 Bacillota bacterium
CGATCCCGGTGTTGCCGCTGGTGGGTTCGATGATCACGGACCCCGGGCGGATCCAGCCGGCCTGCTCCGCTGCCACCAGCATGGCGTTGCCGATGCGGCACTTGACGCTGCCCGACGGATTGAAGGCCTCCAGTTTTGCGACGAGCCGGGCCCCCAGTCCTTCCTGGCGGCCGAAGTGGGTCAACTCCACTAAGGGAGTATTTCCGATAAGATCAGTCATGTTTTGGGCGATCCGCATAGCCATCTCCTGCCTTTCGCTTTTCCAGCATTATCCGCGATCCGCCATCACGACGGAGTATCTCATGTTACACGCGACGTGGAGGGCCGCGGTCGGGATCGGAATTTCGGCCCGTGACTCCCTTGACGTGGCCAGTCACAAGCATATCATGGAACTGTACGCAGTCCGCCTGGAGCCCGCAAGGCCCATGATTCGGAAAGGAGAGTTCCATGCAGTATCGAATCGACGGGACACCCCTGCCGGTGCTTGTCTGCACCCTGAATCCCGGAGAGACCATGATCACGGAACGTGGCAGCATGTGCTGGATGTCCGCCGGCATGCGGATGGAGACCAAGGGCAGCGGCGGTATCGGCAAGATGCTGGGCCGGGCCTTCACCGGCGAGTCCATGTTCATCAACCGCTACACCTCGGAGGGCGGCGTGAACGAAATCGCCTTCGCCTCCAGTTTCCCCGGCTCCATTATCCCGGTGGAGATTACCCCGGCGATGCCCCTGATCGTCCAGAAATCCGGGTTCCTGGCCAGTACGGAGGGGATCGAGTTTGCGGTCCACTTCCAGCGGAAGCTGTCGGCCGGGCTGTTCGGCGGGGAAGGGTTCCTGCTGCAGCGCCTGACCGGCCAGGGCCTGGCCTTCGTGGAAATCGACGGGTCCTGCCACCTGCGGACCCTGGCCCCCGGCGAAGTGCTCCGGGTGGATACCGGCAACCTGGCGGCCATGGACGCGTCGGTGCGGATGGAAGTGGAGACCGTCAAGGGCTTTACGAACGTGCTGTTCGGCGGAGAGGGCCTCTTCCTGACCCGCCTGACCGGGCCCGGCCGGGTGTGGCTCCAGTCCCTGCCTGCCATGGCGGTGGCCCAGGCCCTGATCCCGTTCCTGCCCAAGCCAAGCAACTGACGGCGCCGCCGTTCAGTCGTCCTTCGGCAGCCAGTCCAGGGAAGGGCGGAGCCGCGCAAGCTCCGCCTTTCCCTTGTCGTTCAGGCCATAGCGGCCGGCGCCCTCCCGGTCGAACCAGCCGTAATGGTTTTTGTACAGGATGGCATGGGCCTTGTCCCCGGCCCCCAGCCGCCGAAGGGCCGCCGCGGTGGCAGGGCCGTCCCGGTCCAGCAGGTGGGCCAGCAGGAGGGCCTGCTCCCGATACGCGGTCATGATCCGCTGTCCCCGGACCCCGCCGGTATTCCGGTCCCCGTGCCGGGCGTCGAACTCCTTCAGGAGGCGGACGCGCCGCCCCCGGTTGGACCGGACGCTTCTGGCCCGGTCGAAGGGGAGTCCCTCCAGGTCCATCCGGACCTGTCCGGCGGGCGTTACCCGCAAAAGCCCGATCTCCAGCCTCTTCAACAGCGCAAGGATGCGCCGTGTCCGCCCTGACCGGTCCTCCCGGCCCCGGTCCGGCACGGCCACAAACACCCGGTCCGCGATCCGCTGCCGGTCCACGGCCTGGAGGATGACCTCCAGGTTCAGCCGCAGTTTCAGCTCCACCGCCACCAGCTCGTCCCCGATCCGGGCCAGCAGGTCGCAGTCGCCCACTTCCGACCGGACCTCGTGGCCCCCGGCCTCGAACCAGGCCTTGACCGGCCCCGCCAGGGCGCTCTCCCGGCCGGCCCCGGCGCTGTCGGCGCTTCGCTTGCTTTCGGATGCCATCGCCCCTCCTGCACCCCATGGACCGGGAATCGGATTCGACCCGCCGCATCGGCGACATGTCCCGTTCCATTGGCATATAATGATCATATCATGCATCCGCCCATTCATTCCCGGCCTGCGGACACCGGCAGCCGCTGACCGACCCGTCGGCCCAGGCCTATGAGGAGGGTTCCATGCGCCTCATCGAGCACGAGTTCGCACCCGATGGCCGGGTCCGACTGGCCGGCTTCCTGCATCGCCCTTCTCCCGAGATGGGCGCCCTGGCTGTCCGGCCGGCGGTGGTCGTCTGCCCGGGCGGCGGGTACCATTTCCTGTCCGACCGGGAGGCGGAGCCCATCGCCCTGGCGTACGCAGCCCTGGGCTACCACGCCTTCGTCCTTCGGTACTCCATCGGGGACCACGCCGCCTTTCCGGAGCCCCTGGTCGACCTGGCCCGGGCCATGGCCCATATTCGGCGCCATGGGGCCGAATGGGGGGTGGACCCCCGCCGGATCGCGGTCTGCGGCTTCTCCGCCGGCGGCCACCTGGCCGCCTCCCTGGGGACCCTGTGGCCGGAGCCGTTCCTCCAGGAAGCCGCCGGTGCCCCCGCGGAGGCCATCCGGCCCGATGCCCTGGTCCTGTCCTACCCGGTGATCGTCTTCGACATCGAGGCCTTCTCCTGGATGTGGACCCCCGTGGCAGCCGGGCGATCCCCGGACGAGATGGCCGGCCTCCTGTCCTGCGACCGGCGGGTGGGCCCCCATGTGCCCCCCGTCTTCCTGTGGCACACCCGGGACGATGCCGTGGTTCCCGTGGCCCATGCCCTGCGGTTTGCCGACGCCCTGGAAGCCGCCGGGCGTCCCTTCGAGCTGCATGTCTTCCGCAGGGGCGTCCACGGCCTGGCCCTGTCCGATGCCCGGACCAGCCCGGACGGAACCGCCATGACGGAACCCCGGTCCGCCGAGTGGGTTGACCTGTCGGTCAGCTGGCTCCGGGAAGAATTCGCGTTGACGGACGCGTCCGATCCATCCGGGGCATAAGGGGCAACCCGTGGCGAGAGCGACGCAGACAGGGCACAAGGATGCCGGGAGGAGTGACATGACACCGAAAGACAAGACCTACGACCTCGTGATCATCGGGACCGGCGCCGGGTTGGGCGTCCTGGAGTCCGCCCTGCCCCACGGCCTTGCCTGCGCCCTGGTGGAAAGCGGCAAGTTCGGGGGTACCTGCCTGACCCGGGGCTGCATCCCCTCCAAGATCCTGGTCCACCCGGCGGACCTGGTCCGGGAGGCGGAGCGGGCCGGCCGGGTCGGGCTGGACCTCCGGGTGGCGGGGTTCGACTGGACGGTCGTGGCCGATCGGATGTGGAGCCAGATCAACTACCATGCGGAGATCGAGGCGAGCCTGTCCCGGGTTCCGAACCTGGATGTGTACAAGGGAACGGGCTCCTTTACGGGACCCGACACCATGGACGTCCGGCAGGCCGACGGAACCACCCGGTCCTTGAGGGGCCGTCGGTTCGTGGTGGCCGCGGGAGCCCGGTCCGCCGTGCCGCCGATTCCCGGCCTGCAGGAAGCCGGATACCTGACCTCCGAGACCTTTTTCGGCGACGGGTTTCCCGACCGGCCCT
>JAKPNJ010000091.1 GCA_029548445.1 Bacillota bacterium
CGGACGCCGTTGGAGATGACGTTGGAGAAGGCCCGGTGGAGGGCGCTCTCGTCGCACTCGACGGGCACGGTGGACGCGGGGACCTCCAGGTCGATGCGCTTGTGTTCGCCGAAGGCCATGCCCCGAACCGCCTCCACGGCCCGGGAGAGAATCTCCCGCAAGTCCAGGATCTCGGCCTTCTGGAGGGTCGCCTGGCTGTCGATCCGGGAGAGGGTCAGCAAATCCTCCACCATATCCGTCAGGCGGCGGGTTTCGGCCAGGATGACGTCGGCGGCCTCGTCGGGCGGGTCGAAGACCTGGTAGCGGATGCCTTCGGCGTATCCCTGGATGGACATGAGGGGGGTGCGCAGCTCATGGGAGGCGTTCTGGAAGAAGGTCCGCTGGTCCCGGTCGTTCTGGTCGATGCGCCGGGCCATGTCGTTGACATGGGTTGCGAGCTCGGCCAGCTCCCGGTCCCGGAACGTAAATTCCCGGGGCTGGATGCGGCCCCGGCCGATGACCGACACGAAGTCCCGGAGCTGCCGGATGGGCCGGACGATGCGCTCGGAGAGGACATACACCAGCAGGATGGTCAGCCCCAGGGCGAAGGCCAGGACCGAGAGGAGCACCACGTTGATCGTCCGGCCCAGGGCCAGGTAGCGGTCGGCTTTCAGATAGAGGAGGATGTCCCCGGCGCCGCCGCTGGGAAAGGCGGGAATCCGGAGGAAGTAGTAGGTCCCGGCGGACAGTTCCATCCGGGTGGGCGGCACGGGCCGGGCTTCCGACCAGGGGTCCGGCAGCGCATCGGCCTGCAGGCCCGCCAGCAGGATGTCCATGGTGCCGCCGGGAGGGTAGCTGGGATCGCCTTCCCTGGGCCAGAGAAGGGTGCCGTCGGCGGACAGCCAGAGGCCCTCCACGTCGCTGGCCAGGGTGGCCCGGCGGATCCGGTCCTGGACGAAGCGCTCCAGCAGCGGGTATTCCTCGGGAGTCAGCTCCGGCAGCTCGGGGAGGTTTTCGAAGGGGTTCCGGGGAAAGCCCGGGCGGGGCGGAATGTCCTGGTAGAGGCTGGCCCGGACGGCTTCCCGAAGCTGGGAATCGGCTTCCCCGGCCACGTAGGTCCGGACCACCCAGCGGAAGGCCACGAGAAGCAGCAGGAACAGGACCAGCAGGACCGCGCCGAAGGACAGGAGAATCCAGTTGCGGATGCTGGCATGCCGGGCCGGCCTGGACGAAGCGCCAGCGGCGGCGGGCGCGTCGGGTGTGGCAACGGGCGCTTCGGGTGTGGCAGCGGCGGTCATCCGATCACCTGGAGGCGGAACCCGTACCCCCAGACGGTCTCGATCTGGAGGGAGCCCGGGGCCAGCTTCTTCCGGAGGCGCTTGACCGTGTCGTCCACCACCCGGGTCTCCAGGTCCGGGGACATCTGCCAGATGGCCTCCAGCAGCTCGTCCCGGGAGACGGCCCGGTCGGGCCGCTGCATGAGATAGGACAGGAGCCGGTATTCGTTGGGGGACAGCGACAGGGGGGTGTCCCCGAGGTAGACGGTGTGGGCCCGGGGTACCACCCGCACGTCGCCCATGACCAGGTCGTCGGACGCGGTTTCCTCGGCCTTGTCCATCTCGATGCGCCGGAAGATGGCTTTCACCCGCATGACCAGGGCCATGGGGCTGAAGGGCTTGGTGAAGTAGTCGTCGCTGCCGATGGTGAGGCCGGTGATGTAGTCGGCGTCGCTGTCCCGGGCGGTCAGCATGATGATGGGGACGGTGCTGACGCGGCGGAGGGCGATGCAGGCGGAGAAGCCGTCGGTGCCGGGCATCCGGACGTCCAGGATCACGAGGTCGCAGGGGCTCTCCCGAAAGGCGTCCAGCAGGCGGTCGGCGGTCTCGAAGGTCCGCACGTCGTACCCCTCCCGCTCCAGGAAGGACTGGACCAGGTGGCGGATATTGGGCTCGTCGTCGGCGGCGTAAATGCGCTTGCTCATGGCCTGGGGCGCCTCGTCTCGGGTGGCGTGGATCGGCTTCATGATATCACAGCACGCCCGGCATCCGCTTGACCAGGACGATGGCGCCTCCCAGGAGGGCGAGGCCGAATCCGAAGGCCAGGACGGCCCCTGTCGGCGAGTGCGCGGGCGTGGCTGGCTCCTGGGGGAGGCCCGGGTCGATGACCTCGGGCCGGCCGCCACCGGGCCACTGGCCGCCGCCCGGCAATTGGCCCCCGTCGGGCAATTGGCCCCCGTCGGGCAGCTGGCCGCCGCCCGGGAACTGGCCGCCGCCGGGCCACTGGCCGCCGCCGGGGATCTTCCCGCCCTCGCCCGGGATCAGCCCGCCCCCGGGTGCGCCGCCGGCGACCGTGCCCTCGGAAGGGCTGTCACCGGCCAGCTGGGCCTGGATGGAGGCGTTCCAGGTCCGGACGAAGGACAGGATCGGGACGGCGTTGCCGAAGGCCTGCGGCCCGCCGCCGGGGATCTTACCCCCGCCGGGGAGCTGCCCGCCGCCAGGGATCTTTCCGCCGCCGGGGACCTGCCCGCCGCCGGGAATCTTTCCGCCATCAGGGAGCTGCCCGCCGTCAGGGAGCTGGCCGGGGAGCTGGCCGGGGAGCTGGCCACCGGGCGTCACGACGGCCCCCGGCGTCACCGCCGGCGCTTCCGGGTCCGTCGCGTCGTCGAAGGCGTCCAGGGTGAAGAACCAGGTCGGGTCGGTGGCCAGCTCGGGCCGGATAAGGGCGGCGACCTCGGCTGCCAGGGTGGACATGGACGAAACGGAGAAGATCCCGTCGCAGAGCGCCTGCAGGTATTCGTGGTACCGCGCCTTGTAGGCGGGGACGGCCAGCAGCTTCCCGATCAGCGGCCGGGCCTCCAGGGTGGTGCCGGCCACGGGCGTGTCGATGTAGAGATACCCGCCGTCTTCGGACAGGCTGTTGTGGAAGCCCGCAAAAGCCATGTTGAAATCCCAGGGCAGGATCGTGAAGACCCCATCCTTTTCATAAAGGTAATAATTGTGGAGCATCTGGCCCTGGTATCCGTCCAGGGAGACGACCACGGTGCTGGCCGCCAGATAGCGCAGCGCCAGGTCCACGTCCAGGACCTGCCCCAGGTTCTCCCCGGAATCCAGGACTTTCAGGAATTCCACCAGGGCCGCGTCGGCCGCCGCCAGGTCGGCGGGCTTGTTCTTGAGCAGGATGCCCTCGTACAGGCTCCGGTCCTCGCCCCGGAAGACCAGGTCGGCGCCGCTGCCGCCGCCCGAGGCGGAACCCCGCCCCCCGATGCCCCGGGACCCCTCCGGCTTGTACAGGGCGCCGTCGCTCCCGCCGAACCAGCGGGCCAGGAAGGAATCGTCCACTTCCTCCACCGCCAGGTACAGCCCCCGGTCCTCGCCGTTGACGGTCACCCGCACATAGGCGACTGCCGGCGTGGGGACACCGGCCTCGGCATAGATCCGGTAGGACAGGAACTCCCGCATGGCCGACGGATCCGAAAACCCGTTGTTCAGGTTGAGCTCGGAGAGCCCCAGGAGGCTCTGGCCGTCGATGTACCGGTCCATGTCGATCTTGAAGCTGTACCGCCGGGACGTGGAGTTGGCCACGGACATGAGGGAGGAATTCCCCTTGGTCCGGAAGCCCACCCCGTCCAGGGATACGCCATCCAGGGTCATGTCGGCGGGATACCAGGTCTCGCCGGTGGGATCGGCGTTCTGGGCGGCCAGGTCCGCCTCCGACATCCGGATCGACAGGGTCATGACCCGCATCTCGTCGAAGAACCGGTCGACGTACGTTGTGTACGTCGAAACCACAGGGAGTTCGGAACCCCCCTCGGCGTCTCCTGCCGCGCCCCCCGCAGCCCCCGCGAGGCCGAACCCGGCCAGCGCCAGGACCAGGGCCACGACAACCAGCGCTTTCATGCGGCGAGCTCCCCGCTGTAGGACACCAGGGTGACCTGTCGCACGCCGGGCAGGGCCGACAGGGCATCCACCAGCGGCGCCCCGTCGCGAACCCGGACCTCCAGGGTCAGCTCGGTGGGGGCATCCGGCCGGACGACCTTGCACTTCAGGCGGTTCTTCCGGGTTCCCGACGCCACGGCGGACAGGAAGGCGGCCTCGTCGGCGGTCCGGTCCAGGGTCGCCACCAGGACATAGGGATCCTCCTGGCCCTTGTGCCGGGAGAACAGCACCAGGATCAGGCCCACGGCCAGGGACCCGAAGACCGCCAGCAGGTACAGGCCGGCGCCGGAGACGATGCCCGCGGCGATGGACCAGAACAGGAAGACGATGTCCATGGGATCCTTGATGGCGGTCCGGAAGCGGACGATGGACAGGGCGCCCACCATGCCCAGGGAGAGGATGATGTTGCTCGTGACCGCCATGATGGCCAGGGCGGTGATGAGGCACAGTCCCACCAGGGAGATGTTGAAGCTGCGGGCGTACAGGATGCCGGAGAAGGTGCGCCGGTAGACCATGTAGATGAAGAGGCCGATGAGGAAGGCCAGGCCCAGCCCCAGGGCCGTGTCCACCAGGGAGAACCGGGTGGTGGCGTTCTCGAGGAAGGAGCTCTTGAAGATGTCGGCGAAGGTGAAGGCCTGTCCAAGGGCAGCGGTGGCGGCGGCGATGGCGGCTGCAGTGTGCATGGGGGTCTCCTTTCGACGGCGGCTCAGGTGGCGGACAGCAGTCCGGCGGCGTGGGGCGTCCGCATGGCGCCCGAGAGGAACTTGGAGGCGGCGGCCCGGCCCCGGTCGTGGAGCTGGGCCAGGTGGGCAATATGGGATGGCAGGTAGGAATCGAACTTGATCTCCAGGATGGAGAGGGTACCGGCGGAAAGAAGGACGGGACAGGTGGAAAAGAAATCCTCCGTATGGAAGCCGAACCGCAGGTCTTCGTCGAGGGTCAGGCGGCAGTTCCCGATGTCATACTCATGGGCGGTCCGGGTATATTCCACCAGGACGCTGGGACGCAGGGGCCCGGACAGGAACTCGGACAGCATCCGGCGGGCTTCCGGCTCTTCCCGCCGGGACAGGAAGCGGGGATCCCCAGCGGCCAGTTCCCGGGCCTCTTCCGGGGAGATCCACAGGCTGTCCTTCCGGACCCACTCCCCTTCCTTGGCCTTCCGTTCCAGCCGGACGGCCCCCAGGTCGCCGCCATACAGCCGGAGACGGTACTTGACCCGGTCCCGGACTCCGGCCAGCTTCTCCTCGGCGGCCCGTCCGTACGGGTCGTCGAAGTACAGGCTGCGGACGGCGTACACCCCGTCCGGGCCGTGGGGGTCGGGCCGTAGAATCGCCGAGAAGCGGCGCTTGAGCGAGAGGGCGTCCAGGGGCGAGAGGGCGTATTTCAGTTCATGTCTCGGTTCGGACACGGGCCTCCCCTCCTTTGCCTCCAGTCTAGCCCCCCGGGGACTTCCCTTTTCTGCAGGACCCACGCGAATGTGAGGCAGAAATGAGGGAGATCCGCGGATCTGCGTCCTTTCTCGCCTGCGTCGGGGCCCCGGGGGGCGGTATAATGGGAATGGACGCGCCCCTTGCCGATTCCGGCCGGTCCCTGTCCGGCCCGTTCCCGATCCCCGGCTCTCCGCCGCGCCGCGAAAGGAGTCCTGCCCATGACGATCGGCATCCCCAGGGAAATCAAGCCCAGCGAGTACCGCGTCTCCCTCCCGCCCTCCTCGGTCCTGGAACTCGTGATGGCCGGCCACGAGGTGGTGGTGGAGGCGGAAGCCGGCGCCGGCAGCGGGTTTACGGACCTGGAGTACCTGGAGGCCGGTGCCCGGATCGCCTCGGCGGAGGCATGCTGGGCGGCGGGGCTTGTGGTCAAGGTCAAGGAGCCGCTGCCATCGGAGTACCGGTACTTCCGCAAGGACATGATCCTCTTTACCTACCTGCACCTGGCCGCCGTATCCGGCCTGGCCGACGAGATCCGGAAGTCGGGCATGACCGCCGTGGCCTACGAGATGGTCCAGCTGGACGACGGCTCCCTGCCCCTCCTGGCGCCCATGTCCGAGGTGGCGGGACGCATCGGGGCCGTTATGGCGGCCGCCCTCCTGCTGAAGCACAACGGCGGCCGGGGCCTGATTCCCGGCGGCGTGCCCGGGGTGGGCCGGGCCCGGTTCGTGATCGTGGGCGCCGGGGTGGCCGGCTCGGCGGCGGTCCAGTATGCGGTGGGCATGGGCGCGGACGTCACCGTCCTGGACGTCTCCCTGCCCCGTCTCCGGTTCCTGGAGGAGCTCTACGAATCCCGGATCACGACCCTCCACTCCAACCGCCGGAACCTGGCCCGGGCCGTGGCAGAGGCCGACGCGGTCATCTCCACGGTCCTGATCCCCGGCGCCCGGGCGCCCCACCTGATAACGGAGGCGATGGTGACCTCCATGGCTCCGGGCAGCGTCATCGTGGACATCGCCATCGACCAGGGTGGATCCGTTGAGACCGTGGACCGGCCCACGACCCACGACGAGCCCACCTACCTGCGCCACGGCGTGCTGCATTACGCCGTGGCCAACATGCCCGGGACCGCCCCCCGAACCTCCACCTTCGCCCTGTCCAACGCCACCTTCCCCTATGTCCGGCTGCTGGCCGACCAGGGAAAGGGCGCTTTCCGGACGAGCCCGGCCCTGGAGCGGGGCCGGGTCCGGTTCGATGCGCCGCCGGAAACGCCGTGAGCCGCGCCGGTGTCCGGCGTCATGACCCGCTCTGATATAATAAGGAGCAAAACACTGCGTCGACGGAGGTTGCCCGTTGCCATGAAACGATGGAACGCGTTTTGGGTCGTCCTTACGCTCGTCGCCGCCATGGCCGCCTATATCCTGGTCTCCCTGCTCGTCGCCTACGACACGGAGTTCACCCACCTGGCCTATATTCCGATTATCCTGACCGGGATCC
>JAKPNJ010000096.1 GCA_029548445.1 Bacillota bacterium
CTTTTCCTGGACTACGCGTTCGTCACGAAGATTCCCCAGGCCGAAGGGCGGGACTGGCTGCTCCAGGGCTACCTGTTTCCCGATACCTACGAGTTCGACGTGAACATGGACGAGGAGTCCATCCTCCGGGTCTTCCTGGACAACACCCGCCGAAAATTGCTGCCCGAGTACGAGGAGCGGGCCGCGAAGCTGGGGGTGACCCTGGACGAGGTGATCAACCTGGCTTCCATCGTCCAGTCCGAGAGCGGGCAGATCGTTGAGTTCAGCGCCGTGGCCGGGGTGTTCTGGAACCGGCTGGACCACAAGGATCCCACCTACCATCGGCTCCAGTCCTGCGCCACCATCAACTACATCCGCCAGAAAATGGGCCTGCCCAAGCTCCTGTATGTCCAGGACGAGGACATTACGCTGCCCTCCCTCTACAACACCTACCAGGTGGACGGCCTGCCCCCCGGCCCCATCAATTCGCCGGGCGCCAACGCCATCCAGGCGGTCCTGTATCCCGACAAGCACGACTATCTCTATTTCGTGGCCAAGGGCGACGGGACCAACGTCTTCGCGAAGACGTTCAAGGAGCACCTGGCCAATGTCGACAAATACATCAACAGCCAGAACTGACCCGATTCCCGAGCTGCTGGCCCCCGCCGGGGATCCCGACAGCCTGCGGCTGGCGGTGGCCTTCGGCGCCGACGCGGTCTACCTGTCCCTTCGAAACCAGGGCCTCCGGGCGGGCAGCCGGAACTTTACCCCCGATGAGCTCCGGGAGGGGATGGCCCTTGCCCATGCCCGGGGGGTCCGGGTCTACGCCGCCCTGAACCGAATCCTTCGGCCCGGCGATGTCCCCGCCCTCCGGGAAGCGGCCCGGTTCCTGCAGGAGGCCGGGGCGGACGCCGCCATCGTGGCGGACCCCGGTGTCCTGGACCTGGTTCGGGAGGAGGCGCCGGGCCTGGCCCTCCATATCAGCACCCAGGCCAGCGTCGCCAGCGCCGAGGCCTGCCGCTTCTGGCACCGGGCGGGGGCGTCCCGGGTCGTCCTGGCCCGGGAGCTGGGCCTGTCGGAGATCCGGGCGATCCGCCGGGACCTGCCGCCGGACCTGGAACTGGAGGCCTTCGTCCACGGGGCCATGTGCGTGGCCTGGTCGGGCCGGTGCCTGCTCTCCCTGGCCCTCACAGGCCGGGATGCCAACCAGGGCCGATGCGCCCAGCCCTGCCGATGGCCTTACGAAGTCGGGGTCCGGGAGCTGTCCCGGTCGGAGTGGATGCCGGTGGAACAGGACGGGACGGGCACGTATGTGTTCAATTCCCGGGATCTCTGCCTGTTGCCCCGCCTGGCCGACCTGGCCGACGCCGGCCTTTCGTCCCTGAAGATCGAGGGCCGGGCCAAGAGCGGCTTTTATGCAGCGGTCGTAACCCGGGCCTACCGGGCGGCCCTGGACGCCCTGCGGGACGAAGGCGGCGTGTCCCCCGGCCTGGAGCAGGTGCTGCTCCGGGAGCTTGCGGGGACGAGCCACCGACCCTTCGACACGGGCTTCTATTTCCATGACGTGGCCGATCCCGGCCGGCCTGCCACGGCGCCGGACCAGCCGGGCTACCTGCGGTCGGACACCTGGGTGGGACGGGTGGCCGGGGCGTGGGCCGGGGCTTCCGGGGACGATCGGCGGCTGGCGGTTGAAATGCGCAACCGGTTCGGGGAAGGGGAATGCCTGGACCTGCTGGTTCCCGGCGAACCGGTCCGGCCCGACCGGCCCTTCCGGCGCATACCCGTCCGGGACCTCCGGGACGTATCCGGCGCCCCGGTGGCCGAGGCGCTGCATCCCATGGCCATCGTCACCCTGGCCCTGGATCCCGGGGAACCGCCGATCCCGGCGGACTCCCTCCTGCGGCGAAGCGGCGGCACCGAGTCCGGCCCGGCCTCGCGTCCGGATCAGGGTTCCGGTACGACGTAATCCACCACGGCCCGGTCGGTCCGGACCGCCTTGACGAAGGCCGCCACGGCCTTGTGGGCGGGATGGGACTGGTACCGCTCCAGGGCGGCCAGGTCGTCAAAATCGGACACCAGCACCAGGTCGAAGGCCCCGGCGTCGGGGCCCGCGTTGTCGTGGACCTCCAGGGACCGGATCTCGGGGATGACGCCCGGCAGGGTCATGAGGCTCTGCCGGATCAGGGCCGCGTTGTCCCGCCGGCTGTTGCCCTCGGCGAAATCTGCGAGTTTCCACAGGACGATGTGACGGATCATGGAGCGCTCCTTTCCTGGTATCCGGCGTGGGCCGGGGGACGGCAGCCCGGGTTCGGTCAGGCTGCGAAGAACCGGAAGGCGATGTTGCCCGCAAGCAGCAGGCAGGCAAGCCAGAACCGCCAGTCCACCGGGAAGGCCACGGGCCGGCAGGGACGGGGGGTGTCCCGGGACGGGGCCGTCAGGACCAGCAGCAGGGGCAGGAAGGTGACGGCGGCGATGGCGGCCGCCAGCAGGGAGGCGGTCAGCATGGGGACCGCGGTCTCGGGCCCCCAGGAGACTCCCGCCGAGTCGGCGGACAGCCGCGGCAGCAGGAACTCCATGGCGAGGATCGTCAGGTTCATGGTCATGTGGGTGGCCATGCCGGCCATCAGGCTCCCGGTGGCCTGGCGGATCGTTCCCAGGAGAAGGCCCGCCCCGAGGGGCGCCAGCAGGAACAGGGGATTGCTGTGGAACAGGGCGAAGGCCATGGCCGGCAGCCAGACGGCGGCCCGGCGT
>JAKPNJ010000114.1 GCA_029548445.1 Bacillota bacterium
CCGGGGTGCCGTCGCCCTGCTCCGGGCCGCCCGGGCCCTGGCGGCCATCCGGGGCCGGACCTTCCTGCTGCCGGATGACGTCCGGGACCTGGCCGTGCCCGTCCTGGCCCACCGACTGATGCTGCGGGGCATCGTCCGGGGCCGCACCCAGGCGTCGGTGGACCTGGTGACCCGGATTCTCGCGGAGCAGCCCGTACCGGTGGAGGACTGGCCCGATGCCCGTTCCGACAACCGTCCCGGCGCACGCCCCGGTGCCCGACCCGAGACCCGGTAGGAGCGGACCGTGGCCCTGGCCGTCCTCGTGCTGGTCTTCCTCGCGATGCTGGGTCTCCAGGGCCTGGTCTACCAGCGGTACTGGGACCGGAACCTGGAGGTGGCCCTGGCGTTCTCCGTGCCGGTTGCCGCCGAGGGCGCCGTCATCCGGCTGGAAGAAACGATCACGAGCCGCAAGGCCCTGCCGCTCCCCTGGCTCGCCGTCAAGTTCCAGGTCTCCCGCCACCTGCGCTTTCCGGACGGGCTCCACGCCGCGGTCACCGACGACTACTACCGGGAGGACCTCTTCTCCCTGGGTCTCTACCAGCGGATCGTCCGAACCCTGGCAGTGGACCTCCGGAAGCGGGGGTACTATGTCATCAAGAGCATTGACCTCGTCAGCGGCGACCTGCTGTTGACCCGGAAGTTCGTGGGCCACGCGGAGAGCCGGTCGGTCCTGACCGTCACGCCCCGGCTGATCCCCCGGCAGGACCTGGAGATCCCATACCGCCAGCTCATGGGTACCGTCCTCGTGCGGACCGCCCACGAGCCCGATCCCTTCGAGTTCCGGACCATCCGCGAGTACCAGGATTTCGATTCCCTGCGGTCCGTCAATTGGCCGGCCACGGCCAGGACCGGGCAGCTGAAGGTCAATGTCCGGGAATTCACGGCCACCTGCGAGGTCCGGATCCTGCTCTGCGTCCAGCCCGACGGGCCCTTCCCCGACGACGACCTGATGGAGGAGGGCATCCGGATGGCCGCCTCCCTGGGGACCCTCCTGTCGGAAGACGGTATCGCCGTCAGTCTCCTGACCGACGGCCGGGACGCCGTCACCGGGGCGCCGGCGGAAGTGCCCGCCGGCCGGTCGGGTGCCCATGTGGCCCGGCTGCAGGAACAACTGGGGCGCCTGGACCTGGGGAAGAAGCCCGCCGACTTCGCCGCCCTGCTGTCGGACCGCAGTCCCGGCTGGAGCCGGGACCCGATCCTCCTGCTGATCTCGGCCGACTGCGGGCCCCGGATCCGGAGTGCCTGGGATCGCTGCCTGTCGGACGGTTTCCAGGGCCTCTGGATCGTACCGGAATACGACGATCGGCCGGGCCGCCGGCCCATGATCGAAGGCCCCGTCGTCCCCTGGGAGGTTCGGCGCCATGGCGGATAGGGGTCTTTTCGTCCGGCCCCGCCCGGGCACCGGCGGCATCCTGACGGAGATCATGCAGGGCCTGCTGGCCTTCTCCGTCCTGGTCCTGATGGCCGAATCCCTGGCGCCGGCCCGGAAAACACCCCTGTACCTTGCTTTCTGGGCGAGCCTGGCCCTCCTGTTTTGCCTC
>JAKPNJ010000123.1 GCA_029548445.1 Bacillota bacterium
TCGGGGTCGGCTCCGGGGTCGGGGTCGGCACGAACCCCGCCGGATGCGGCAACCGGTCGGACCGGCTGACCAGGGCATGCCGAAGGGCCGATTCCTCCCATTCCAGGGGGTCGAACCGGAAAATGTCGCGGGCGGAGACGCCGGGCGCCTCGGTCGGGACTGGCGAAGCCCCGTCGGTCGATATGGCCGGGACGGAAAAATCGGTCGGGAACAGGGTGTCGTCGGTCCCGGGGTCCTGTGGGGCCCGGCCGGGCAGCGAAGGTCCGCGATAGACGAGGAAGAGCCCCATGGCCAGCAGGAGCCCGGAGACGAGACCCCGAAACAGCAGGATCCGACGGACGGCGCGACGGTTCATGACCACAAGGTACGCGCCCACCCGGGGTCCTGTCAAGTCACGGCCCCTTCAGTCCCGTCGTTTCGCCCTACGGATCGGCGGATTTCGGGCTCGCTCCCCCCATGCCGTGGCGCTTCCGGAAGTCTCCCGGGGTCATGTGCTCCAGCCGCCGGAACAGGGAGCAGAAATGGCTTTCATCCCGATAGCCCACCAGGCGGGCCACGGCACCGACCTTCAGGGAGGGCTCCCCGATCAGCAGGTGCTTGGCCTTCCGGATCCGGACCCGCATCAGGTATTCGACGGGTGTCAGGGAGAAGGCCCGCTGGAAGAGCCGGCACAAGTGGGCGGGGGTCACGTGGAGGCAGGCCGCCAGGTCGGCGAGGGACAGCTCTTCCCGGTAGCGGGCGTCCATGCAGGCAAGGACCGGCTCCAGGCGGGTGACGGGTCGGAGGTCCCGGGTGTCCGGCCCGGCGAGGGATTCGCGACGGCAGGCCAGGAGCAGCCGATACAGGGTGGCGGAGGTCTCGAGGATGGCATCCTGCCCGCCCCGTTCCAACATCGCCTCAATTTCCAGGTGCAGCCCCGGAATCTCCGACAGGGGCCCGGTCCCGAACACGACGACCCGGTCGAGATGGAGAAGGGACAGGAGCCCGGCGGCCTGGGCGCCGTCGAAGAGGATCCACCGGGTTTCCCAGGGCTCTTCCAGCGCCTGGTACTCATGGGGAACCTGGGGAGGAAAGAGGAAGCAGGTCCCCGCCGGCAGGTCGTAGGCCCGTCCTTCGGCCTGGAACCGTCCGGTCCCCCGGGCGCAGTACGCAAACTGGAAGGACGGGAGCCCCTCGGGCCTTCGGATGGGTTCCTGGTTCCGCTGGATGCCCACCCCCGTCACGAACAGCGGCAGGCGGCGATCCTGTTCGGTGACGAGGGTGAAGATCATGCGAGTCCTCCTTGGATCAAGATCGGCATACGTTTGGTTGGAATCATTGCATGGGAAAGACATGCGGAAAAGACACGGGTTCATATACTTATACTATCATGACCGGTCCGGCTGCCGTCCGATTCGTTTGCGGCCGGTGCGAAAAGGAGGCACCCATGCGATATCCCCCCGCGAATTCCCGTTGTCCCCACATGCTCCACGGCGGCGACTACAATCCTGACCAATGGAAGGATGTCCCCGGCATCTGGGACGAGGACATGCGCCTCATGAAACTGGCCCGATGCAACGCCATGTCCGTCGGGATCTTCTCCTGGTCTGCCCTGGAGCCGGAGGAGGGACAGTACGACTTCGCCTGGCTGGATGCCATCCTGGACCGGCTGGCGGCACAGGACGCCTTCGCAGTGCTGGCGACGCCCAGCGGCGCCCGCCCGGCCTGGATGTCCCAGCGATATCCGGAGGTCCTCCGGGTGCTCCCCGACCGGCGGAAGGCGCTGCACGGGACCCGGCACAACCATTGCCCCACTTCGCCTGTTTATCGGGAAAAAACCCGTTCCATCAACCGGCGGCTGGCGGAGCGGTATGCGAACCATTCGGCGCTGCTGGCCTGGCACGTGTCCAACGAATATAACGGCGAATGCCATTGTCCCCTCTGCCAGGACGCGTTCCGGCAGTGGCTGCAGGCGAAGTACGGCGGCGACCTGGACGCCCTGAACCGGGCCTGGTGGACGTCGTTCTGGAGCCACACCGTCTCGGACTGGTCCCAGGTCGAATCGCCTTCCCCCATCGGGGAGCCCTACCTGCACGGACTCACCCTGGACTGGAACCGCTTCGTAACCGACCAGACCGTGGATTTCTTCCGGAACGAGGCCGCGCCCCTCCGGGAGCGGACGCCGGGCGTCCCGGTGACGACCAACCTCATGGGCACCTATCCCGGCTTGAACTACTGGCGGCTGGCGCCGGAACTGGACGTGGCCTCCTGGGACAGCTACCCGGCCTGGCACGGGCCCCAGGGCGATGTCCGGGAAGCCGTCCGGGTCGGGTTCCTCCACGACCTGACCCGGTCGCTCAAGGGGGGGCGTCCGTTCCTTCTCATGGAAAGTACCCCCAGCATGTCCAACTGGCATCCGGTCTCCAAGCTCAAGCGGCCGGGCATGCACCTGCTTTCTTCGCTGCAGGCCATCGCCCATGGAGCGGACTCGGTCCAGTACTTCCAGTGGCGGAAGAGCCGGGGCGGCTGCGAGAAGTTCCACGGCGCGGTGGTGGACCACTGCGGCCACGAGAACACCCGGGTGTTCCGGGATGTGCAGGAGGTCGGCGACCTCCTGGTCCGTCTCGACCCGGTGGTGGGCACCACGGTCCGCCCCCAGGCGGCCCTTCTCTACGATTGGGAAAACCGGTGGGCGCT
>JAKPNJ010000338.1 GCA_029548445.1 Bacillota bacterium
GGGGATGACGCTGCCGTTGCTGCCCAGGACGTTGCCGAACCGGACGGCGACGAATTCGGTGTGGCTGATCCGGTCCATGGCCTGGACGATCATCTCGGCAACGCGTTTGGTGGCCCCCATGATGTTCGTGGGATTGACGGCCTTGTCGGTGGAGACCAGCACGAAGCGCCGGACGCCGTACTCGTTGGC
This sequence comes from Bacillota bacterium, assembly GCA_029548445.1. GTDB lineage: Bacteria > Bacillota > Clostridia > Saccharofermentanales > UBA5734 > JAKPNJ01. The sequence goes on from JAKPNJ010000338.1 coordinate 190, forward strand.
GCACTGGACCGTCTTCAGGGTACCCAGGATGTTGTTCTTGACAGCTTCCTGGGGATTCGCCTCCATCAGGGGCACATGCTTGTGGGCCGCCGCATGGAAGACGACGCCGGGGCGATAGGTTTTGAAGATCTCCTGGAGCCGGGGCAGGTCCCGGATGGACGCAATGACGATGTCCAGGTCCAGGTCGGGGAATGTGTGGCGAAGGTCGTGCTGCAGCTCGTGGACGTTGTTCTCGTAAATGTCCAGGACCACGAGTTTCCTCGGCTGGAATCGGGCGATCTGGCGGCAGAGCTCGGATCCGATGGATCCGCCGCCGCCCGTAACCAGGATGGTTTCGCCCTGGAGGTACTGGGCGATCGCTTCGGTGTCGAGCTGGACCTCTTCCCTTCCCAGGAGGTCCTCGATGCGGACATCCCGGAGGTGGCTGACGGAAACCCGGTCGTCGATGATGTCGTAAAGGGCCGGGAGGGTCTTCAGGTTGCACTTGGTCTGCTGGCAGATCTTGGCGATTTCGGCGATGCGTTTCCGCCCGGCCGAGGGGAGGGCGATGACGATCTCCTCGATCCCTTCTTCCGCAACGATTTCCGGGATCTGGTTGATATTGCCCCGGACGGGGATGCCGGCGATTCGGGTTCGGAGTTTGCGGGGGTCGTCGTCCACCAGGGCGACTGGGAGATAGCCGCTTTCATGGCTGTTCGAAAGTTCCCGGATCACCATGGAGCCGCCTTCGCCGGCGCCGACGATCAGGGTCCGGCGGGCGGGGTTCCGGCGACGCTTCAAGTTCCGGTAGATCCTCCGCAGGATCCGATAGCTCATCCGGTTCCAGCCCAGGAGGAGCATGATCACCATCCAGAGGATGGCCTGGACCGAGAGGGGGAGATTGGCGTCGACCTGGCTGCGGAGGAAATAGCTCAGGAGGCTGCCGGCGCTGGTGGCCAGGACGATCCGGATCAGCTCGCCGATGCTGGCGTACTGCCAGAGGCTGTGGTAGAGGCCAAAGAGGGCATTGACCGCAATCCGGAAGAGGGTAATGGCGAAGGTGGTGAGCCAGAAAGAGCCGCTGTAGGCTTCCGGGATCCGTCCCTCGAAGCGAATCAGGAGGGACAGGTAGACAGCCAGGTGGATCAGGGCTAGATCGGAGACTACCGGGAACAGGCGTTTGAGGTAGGTCAGCAATGTCGTCACTCCCTTGATGTACCTTCGATGCGCGGTTGTACTGTCACAAGGCTGCAGGAAAGAGAGGGGGTGTGGGTCTCACATCTCCTTTGGGGGAAGGATGGAGGGGCGGAAGGGCTAGATTCGGGACAGGATCTCGGCTTTCTTGGCCTGGAATTCCTCTTCGGTCAGGATACCCTGTACCTTGAGGTTGTAGAGGGCGCGGATCTGCTCGGCGGGGTCCGCCTTGGGGGCGGCACCGGCGTCGGAAGGGACGGCCGGGATGGCGGCGGCGTAGGCAGCGGGGGCGGCGGGGGCCGGAGCGTAGGTTGGCGCGTAGGCGGGCGCCCGGACAGGCGCCTGGGCGGGCTGGCTGTAATACTCGTTGACTTTCGATTGAAAGAGGGCGATCCCCACCAATGGGATCAGGAGGTACAGGATGGTGTGGAGGGTTGTGAAGTCGTTGGTGGGGCGGTTGTCGG
>JAKPNJ010000133.1 GCA_029548445.1 Bacillota bacterium
ACCAACTCCTTCAACGAGCTGAAAAAGCTCAACGCCCTGGGCAACAACGTCCTCCGGATCAGCCCCTTCTCGACTACCCTCTACCCCCGGAACGACTACGGCGACCACCCGGTGGCCTGGATCGACGCCAAGCCCTACGACACCATGTTCTCCGACGTCCTGGTCAGCCCGGACGGCGTCATCCACGCCCTGGACGCCCAGCGGGGCCGGGTCTTCCTCTACGACGAGGACAGCAACCTCCTGGGGGTCTTCGGCGGACAAGGGGAGCAGCTGGGATCCTTCCGGCAGCCGTCCTCCTTCGTCCTCATCGGCCAGCGGCTGGTTGTGCTGGACGCCATGAAGAACACCCTGACCGAGTTCGTGCCGACCCCCTTCGGCGACAAGGTCTTCGAGGCCACCCGCCTCTACGGCGACGGCCTGTACCTCGAGGCCACGGAACCCTGGCAGGACGTGCTCCGGATGTGCGTGAACTACAACCTGGCCTACATCGGCCTGGGGAAATCCCACATGCGCCTGGAGGAGTACCGGGAGGCCATGCGGGACTTCCGCCTCGGCTATGACCGGAAGGGCTATTCGGACGCCCTGAAGGAGCTGTCCCTGGAATTCGGGCGCCGGAACCTGGGCTGGATCCTGCTGGGGATCCTCCTGCTGGGCACCCTGGGATTCCTCTGGTTCCGCCGACGGAAAGCCCGGGGGAAGCGGCCCTCCCGCAGCGCCTTCATCCAGGAGGTGCGGCTGGCCTTCCGGACCCTGATCCATCCCATTGACGTGTCCGAGCGGATCAAGTACGACCGGCGGGGCAACCTGACCCTGGCCGTGGCCCTGATCGCCCTGGTCTTCCTCACCTCCGTCATCACCAGGCAGGCCACCGGGTTCCCCTTCAACCCCAACGAGATCGACGCCATCAACATCCTCATCGTCTTCCTGGGGTCGGGCGGCCTGCTGCTTCTCTGGATCGTGGCCAACGTGGCCCTGACGAACATGATGGAAGGCGAGGCCAGCCCCTACGAGGTCGTCATCGGGACAGGCTACTCGATGCTGCCGTATATCCTGGTGGCCCTGCCCCTGGTGGTCCTGACGAACCTCCTGAGCCTGGAGGCCGCCATCTTCCTCCAGGCTGCCTCGGTCCTGTCCCTGGCCTGGTGCGGCGTCCTGTTCGTCGCGACAACCATGACCCTCCACCAGTTCCGGTTCCGGAAAACCCTGGGGTACATCGTCCTGACCATCCTGGGCATGGCCGCCGCCGCCTTCGTCCTGATGCTCGTGGTCAGCCTCCTCCAGCAGGTGTATGTGTTCCTGTACACCATCTACAACGAAATCATGTTCAGGATGTGAGGTGAGAGGAGGACGGATTGGCCGACGGGAGGCTCCTCCTCGCCCTGTCGGCCTGCGGCGCGCCGGCGGCCGGCCCGATGCCGGACGGCGGCACGTCCCGGACGAGCCTCCCGTCGGCCAATCCGTCCTCCCCGACCGCGGGAACCCTGCAGGCCGCCGCCGCTGCCGCCCTGCAACCCCCGCCCGAGGGCTTCGAGTCCATCGCCGCCAACGATCGCCTGGAACTCCTCCTCGACCGGGAGAGAGGCGGCATTGCGGTCCGGGTCCGGTCCAACGGCGCCCTCCTCTACTCCACGCCGCCGGGAGCCGAACAGGACGGGCGGGCCTCCGGCCTCCAGAAGGCGATCCTTCGGTCCCTCCTGACCCTGACCTACACCGACGACAAGAACAACAGCTTCACCGTGGCGTCGCTCATTTCATCGGTCAACCGGGACGGGTACGCCGCGACCGTGGACCCGGACGGCTCCGCCACCCTGACCTTCGACTTCGTTCGGGAAGAGATCCGGATTCCCGTCCGGTTCTCCCTGGGTCCGGACTATCTCAGCGCCACGATCCTGGGCGACCGGATCGAGGAATACGGTCCCAACCGGCTGGCCACCGTGTCCCTGATGCCCTACTTCGGGGCCGGGGGATCCGAGACGGAGGGCGCCCTGCTGGTGCCGGACGGCTCCGGCGCCCTGATCCGCTTCAACAACGGGAAGACCGCCGCCCGGGAATTCGGGGACATGGTCTACGGGTCGGAGCTCGCGATCCAGCGGCCGTTCCTGACCTACCCCTCCCGGCAGATCCACCTGCCGGTGTTCGGCATCCTCCAGGGGGACGCCACATTCCTGGCCGTCATCCACCAGTCCGCCGCGGCCAGCAGCATCCGGGCCTTCGTCTCCGGCAAGTATACGAGCTACAACAACGCCTTTTCGGAATTCATCTACCGGGTCACGGGCTCGGTCCGCCTGCCCATGAAAAACTGGTCCCAGCGGACGATCCAGATGCTGTCGGGCACCGCGGTGTCGAGCCCCTACGAGGTCCGCTACTATCCCGTCCCCGACCGGCCGGACTATCTTGGTTTGGCCGACCGCTACGCGACCTACCTGGCGGAGGAGATGGGCGTCTCCCCCTCGTCCGCCCTGGGCGAGTCCTCCGCCTATCTCGACCTATACTGCACGGTCCGCCGCCCCAAGTCCATCCTGGGCATTCCCACCCGGGTGACCGAGGCCCTGTCCTCCTTTGACGGCATCCGGAGCCTGCTGGGCGAGATGGAAGGCACCAGCCTCGACGGGGCGACGGTCCGGCTGCTGGGCTGGGCCGACGGCGGCCTGTATGGTCGGTTCAACACCAGTGCCCGGGCGGACCGGGCCCCGGGCGGAGAGGCGGCCCTGAAGACCCTCCTGGTGGAGGCCGCGGACCGGGGCGTTGCGATCTATCCTGCGGCCGACCTGACGAATGTCTACGAAGGCGGCGGCGGCTTCAACCGCTTCCGGGACTCCGCCAAGAACCTGACCCGGATTCCGGCCCTCCAGTATGCCTACCAGCTGAATCTCCTGATTTACGACTACGATGTCCGTCCCTGGTACCTGACGGCGCCGGACCGCTATGGCCGGCACTTCAGCCGGTTCCTGCAGAACTTCCGCTCCCGGGCTTCCGCCGGGTCCGCCGGCCTGGCCATCCTGGGGGCGGGCTCCCTGTGCTACTCGGATTTCGCCAAGGGCGGCATCCTCCGGGACCGGGCGGTGGGGTTCTACCAGGACGCCTTTGCCCAGGCCGAGGGGACTCCCCTGATGTTTGACAAGGCCAATGCCTATGCCTTCCCCTTCGCAAGCCACCTGGTCGATGTCCCCACGGATTCCAGCCACTATGACATCACGGACGAAGCCGTCCCCTTCTACCAGGCGGCCCTTCGGACCCTCCTCCCCATGGGGTCCGAGCCCCTGAACCTTGCCGCCAACCCGGATCGCCAGTTTCTCCGGTGCCTGGAGTACGGCGTCCATCCCGCTTTCGCCTGGACGACGGGGGATCCGGCCGATCTCAAGGACACCCGCCTGAACGGGGTCTTCGCCCCGGACGCCCGGCTCTGGCTGGACCAGGCCACCGCCTGGGTGCAGGCCTACCGGGAGGCCATGGCCGGCACGGAAGGCACCCCCATCGTGGAGCACGGCCAGGTGGCCCCGTCCTGTTTCCGGACCCGGTACGGCAACGGCACCGTGATCTTCGTCAACTACTCGGACCAGGACGTCCGGGTGGGCGACCGGGTCGTCCCGGCCCTCGGGTACCGGAAGGAGGCGGAGGGATGAAGCGGCATGCCCTGTCCTACGAGCGAAAGAAGTCCCTGGCGGGATACCTGTTCATCGTCCCCTGGATCCTCGGGTTCCTGGTCTTCTTCCTGGTTCCCTTCGTCCGATCCTTCCTGATCTCCCTCAGCGAGCAGGAGCCCGGCAAGATCGACCTGGCGATCACGGGCTTCCGGAACTATGTCTACAGCCTGACCACCGACGCCCGGTTCCCGGTCCTGATGTCCAACCTGGTGGTGTCGGTCCTCATCGAGCTGCCCATCATCCTGGTCTTCAGCCTGTTCGTGGCCGGCATCCTGAAGCAGAAATTCCTGGGCCGGACCCTCATGCGGGCCATCTTCTTCCTGCCGGTCATCATCACCTCCGGCGTCGTCATCGTCTACCTGAAGGAAGAGGTCTTCGGCCAGTCCATGAATGCGACCCAGAATGTGTACATGTTCCGGAGCATCGGGTTTTCCGAGCTCCTGACCCAAATGGGGCTGCCCTACCAGGTCGTGTCCGCCATCTCGAGCCTCATCGACCGGATCTTCTCGGTCACCTGGAAATCCGGCGTCCAGATCCTCATGTTCCTGGCCGGTCTCCAGACCATCCCTACCATGTACTACGAGGCTTCCAGCATCGAGGGGGCCTCCGGGTGGGACGCCTTCTGGAAGATCACCCTGCCGCTGATCTCCCCGGTTGTCCTGCTGAACGTGGTCTTTACCCTGGTGGACACCTTCTCGACCTATGACAACGAGGTCATGCGATACATCCACACCACGGCCTTCGGGGACCTGAGCTTCGGCCTGGGGGCGGCCCAGGCCTGGATCTTCTTCCTCGTGGTGGCCGTCTTTCTCGCCCTGGCCTTCCTGCTGGTGGGCCGGCGTGTCTTCTACGTTTCGGAATAGGAGGGAGGACCGGATGGAACGGACCCCGAGCCGCATCGACCCGCTGCACCGCCTCCTGGGATGGATGGGCGAGCACCACTTCCACAAACGATCCCGCTGGCTGTGGAAACTCGTCCGCCTGGCGCTCCTCATCGGCCTCGGCTACAGCCTGCTGTACCCGCTGCTGTTCCTGGCCAGCAACGCAATCAAGCCGGTCTACCAGAACTACGATCCCAGCGTCATCTGGATTCCGCGATCCACGACCATGAAGAATTTCTACGACGCCATCAAGGTCATGGCCTACTGGAAATCCCTCAACACGACCTTGTTGGTCAGCGTGGCCAGCGCCATCCTCCAGATCGTCTCCACGGTCCTGGTGGGCTACGGGTTCGCCCGGTTCAAATTCCGGTTCCGGGGGCTGTTTTTCGCCCTGGTCATCCT
>JAKPNJ010000342.1 GCA_029548445.1 Bacillota bacterium
GGCGTAGACCAGGAGGATGGTCCACTGCCGGAACGGCAGGATCCGCAAGGACGCCAGGACGAAGACCACGAAGGAAGCGCAGGCCAGCGACAGGGGTTTCGAGAAGGACCAGCCGGAGTCGGGAAAGCGGCGGAACAGGCGTGCCGCAAGGGGCTGGAATACGAGTCCCGACAGGGACAGGGCCGCCCACCAGAGCAGGTACGCGGGCGCATCGGCCTTCAGCACGAAAAAGGAGGCTGCGGCGGGGAGGATCGGGAGGAGCCACCACAGCAGGGGAAGGAACCGTTTCATCCGATCACCTCTTCGAAAGGAAATCCAGGACGCCGTCGCTGGCCTCGTCGGCCAGCCGGATGGCGTAGTTCATGCCCCGGTCCTCGGGGTAAATCTGGGCCATGCCCGCCAGGAAGACCCCGTCGACCGGGGTTCGCATCTCCGGCATCCGGTCCGAGTAATCCCTCAGGATCACCGGCTGGGCGTAGCGGGTGCGGGTCACCCGCCAGTCCTGGACCAGGGAACGGGAAAATCCCGGGTAGAGGATCTCGAGCCCGTCCGTGAATCGCCGGAAGATGGTTCTGTCGGATTCGGTCCTCAGGGGGTCCGATGGGTCGAGATACCGGGACAGGTAAACGATATGGCCGCCATATTCCCGAAGGCCGGTCAGGCGCGTGTGCTCGATGACCAGCACGAAGGGGAGGTCGTCGCACACCGTCGTCCAGTAATAGGGGGACAGGCTCTCGGACAATCGCATCACGAGGCAGAGATCCGCCTTGTATCGGACATCGCGGACCTTTTTCATATAGGAATCGGGAAGCCCCAGGCCGGCCGACATGGACGCGAACCGCTGGCCCGACACCGTCGCCACCAGGGCATCCGCCGTTCCGTCCTCCCTGGAACCGTCGTCCCGGATGCAGGAAATCCGGAACCGCCCGTCCTCCGGACGCCGCCCGAGGTCGAACACCGTCCTCCCGAACAGGATTCGCCCGCCGGCCTCCCGGATCGCCCGGACCAGCCCGTCCACCAGGACCCCGAAGCTGCCCTGCATGTATCCGAGACGCTCGGTGTCCACGGCCTTGTCCCGGGAACCGCCCCGGAGCTTGAACTTGTTCCAGATCCAGACCGCCGAGACCTCGTCGGCATCACGATCGAACTTGGACCGAAGCAGTGGTTCCCACAGGCAGCGGTAGGCGGTGCGCCCGCTCTGGCGCTTCAGCCAGTCGGCGGCCGTCACGCCTTCCATGGCTTGCCAATCCTTGACCCGGCTGGCCTTGAGGACGGCAAGGCCGGTCCGGAATCGCTCGACCAGGGGGATGGGAGAAAACGACAGCAAGTCGCCTGGCGTGGTAAAGGGAAAAAGGCGGCGGTTCATATACAGGGCGTTCCTGGGGGCCAGCCAGTCGATCCGGTTCTCCAGCCCCAGTTCCCGGGACAGGTCCAGGACATGCCGATCGCTGGTGAAGATGTGGTGGTAAATGTGTTCCAGGTCCTCCCGGCCCATCCGGAAGGTGGATACCATGCCGCCCGGCGCGTGGTTGGACTCGAGGACCGTCACGCCGCACCCCTGACGGAGAAGGCGATAGGCTGCAACAAGGCCTGTCAGGCCGGCTCCGATGACGATGACCTCGGGACGGGCCGTCACGTCATCCATGGCCGTGGCCTCCCGTTTCGGCATCGGTGGCGACGATCCGGCGGCTCTCGACATAGTATCGTTTCTCGCAGGCCTCGCCCATGGAGAAGGATTTCCTGGGCAGGACGCCATCCCGGGCCACGGCGCCGAACAGGCCGGACTTGGCCGGGCGGGGGAGGAAGAACCCGGTCGCCTGGGGACCGCACAGCCGCAGGAGGGTTTCCTCACCGTGGATATAGTCGATCCGGACGGGAATCCGCCGGGCCACGGCATCCAGGAGGATTTGAAGGGAACCGACCGCCATGGGATGGGGCGGATCCCGGAAGATCATCACCAGGGCTGCCTGTCCGTCGGTCATGGGAATGGCCTGGACATCGGGATCGCAGCCGGCCGAATAGCGGACGGCCCGCCCGGGTTCCTGGAAGGAGCGGAAATGGAGGCCGCAGCCGCACTCGCCGCAAACGGACTCCAGGGCCTCCCGAAGCGCCTGCAGGCCGGCGCCGAACACGATCCTGTGAATGGCCTCGAACTCGAGACCGGGGTCATGCAGGTTCACCACCTCGACCATCGCCATGGAGGCGGGATGGCCGTCGGGCGCGCCGGCGGCCTTCAGCGCCTCCCAATGGGTCTTGGCAGTGGCCAGGGAGTGGTTTCCGTCCCCGACGGCGAACAGGAACCCGCTCTCATGGAACGAGGCCAACCGCGACAGGGCCCGGAGGAAGCCGGCGATGGCGGCGGATCCTTTGCCGGCGGAATCAGCGAAGGGGACGAACCATCCCGTGGCCTGGCCGCCATCGGGGAAGAGCTCGGCCGTGTAGGCCACGGGGAAATCCCCGCTCCGGCACATCCGGAGCAGGGGTTCGATGGCCGTGCGGCCGGGGTCGTCGACCAGGAGCTGGACATGGGGAATTTCCAGGGCGGCATCCTTCCGGATCCGCAGGCGGGGGGGGATGCGTTCGAGGACCGTGCCCTCCGTGGCCCGGACCAGGCCGCCGGCACCGGGGACATATTCGTAGTCGTCCAGGTGGATGGCCAGGACCACGCCGACGCGGGAGGGGTGATAACAGGTCCGCCGATCCAGGACCACGATCCCGGGTCCCATGTCGCGGAATACCCCGCTGGCAAGATATCGGTCCATGGACTGGTTGATGGCCTCGATCCGCCGGTCGACGGGGATGTCGCCGGGATGCTCCAGGTACAGCTCGGGCAAGACGATCCGGAAGGCGGAGGGAGCGTCACCCACATGACGCTCCACCTTTTCCCAATACTCCGGCTCCGATGTAAACTGGTCGCAGGCCACCACGGCCCAGCGCGCCATGTCGATTCCTGCGGAAGGCAGGAGAATGCGGGGAATCCGGACTCCCGTGGTCCGCATGAGGGGCGCGACGCTGCCTGGAGCGGACACGGAACCGGGTCCCTGGGACATGGAGCACCTCTCGATCCTGCGGATTTTGGAACGTCTTTCCCATTCTATCACATCCTCCCCGCCTGTGGCAGGCTGTCGCAGGCCCGTCTGCGGGTTCTTCCCTGATCCCCGCGCATCGCATATAATATGGTTCATTGTCGATGCCTACCGGAAAGGTGAGGTTCCCCATGCAGCCGTTCGGACTGAATGACATCCGCGAATCGTTCCTGTCCTTCTTCGAGGCGAAGGACCACCTGAGGCTGCCGAGCTTCCCCCTGGTGCCCCGGAACGACCCGTCGGTCCTCCTCGTCAATGCGGGCATGACGCCCCTGAAGCCGTATTTTACCGGCGCCGAGGTCCCGCCCCATCCCCGGGTCACCACCTGCCAGAAATGCATCCGGACTCCCGACATCGAGCGGGTGGGCCGCACCACCCGCCATGGAACCTTCTTCGAGATGCTGGGGAATTTCTCCTTCGGCGATTACTTCAAGGAAGAGATCATCCCCTGGGCCTGGGAGTACTGCACCGGGGTCCTGGGCCTCCCGCCGGAACGGCTGCATGTGTCGGTCTACCTGGAGGACGACGAGGCATACGCCATTTGGCGCGACAAGGTCGGGGTCCCTGCGTCCCGCATCGTCCGGCTGGGCAAGGAGGACAATTTCTGGGAGCATGGCACCGGCCCCTGTGGCCCCTGTTCCGAGATTTATTTCGACCGGGGGCCGGACCGGGGCTGCGGATCCCCCGACTGTCGTGTCGGGTGTGACTGCGACCGGTATGTGGAGTTCTGGAACCTTGTCTTTACCCAGTTCAACAAGGAGGAGGACGGCCGCTATACACCCCTGGCCCGGCGGAATATCGACACCGGCGCCGGCCTGGAACGGGTCGCCTGCATTCTCCAGGACGTGGAATCCCTGTTCGAGGTGGACACGATCCGCGCCCTTCTGGACGCGGTCTGCCTCACCACCCGCCGAACCTACGGACAGGACCCGAAGGACGACATCGCCATCCGGGTCATAACGGACCATGTCCGCAGCACCACCATGATGATCGCCGACGGGATCCTGCCCTCCAACGAGGGACGCGGATATGTCCTGCGCCGCCTGCTGCGGCGGGCCGCCCGGTTTGGCCGGATCCTGGGGGTCGACCACCCCTTCCTCCATGACCTGACCGGCGTCGTAGTGGCCGCATCCGGCGACGCCTATCCCGAGCTCCGGCTGCGGGAGGGGCTGGTCCGGTCCATCATGCGCAAGGAGGAGGAACGATTCGCGGAAACGATCCAGCAGGGACTTTCCATCCTGGCCGACGCCATCGGGACGGTCCGGGCCGCAGGGATGGACCGGCTGACCGGCGCCCAGGTCTTCCGGCTCCACGACACCTACGGATTCCCGCTGGACCTGTCCCGGGAAATCGCCGCGGAGCAGGGGATCGGCATCGACGAAGAAGGATTCCGGGCCGAGATGGATGCCCAGCGCCGGAAAGCCCGGGAGGCCCTGCGCAAAAAGGTTGGGTCCGCCTGGGGCGGCGAGCCCCTGCCGGAGGAACTCCCGTCGAGCCTCGAGACCCGCTTCGTGGGGTACGAGACCCTGTCCGCCGAGGCCCGGGTACTGTACCTGGTCCGGTCCACCGGTTCCGGCATGGAGATCGTTCCATCCCTTGGAACCGGCGAAGAAGCCCTGATGATCACGGACCTCTCGCCCTTCTACGCGGAGTCCGGCGGACAGGTCGGCGACACGGGCACGGCCGCGGGTCCGGAGGGCCTGGAGGCCCGGATCGACGAGACCCGGAAGACTCCGGAAGGCCTCTGGCTCCACCGGATCCGGATCGAATCCGGCATCCTCTCCGCAGGCGACGGGATCCGCCTCCAGGTGGACGCCTCCCGGCGCGCCGCCATCGCCCGCAGCCACACCGCCACCCACCTGCTCCATCGGGTCCTTCGGGATGTGCTGGGGTCTCATGTGGAGCAGTCCGGCTCCCTGGTGACCCCGGACCGCCTCCGGTTCGACTATACCCATTTCCAGCCCCTGACGCAGGAAGAGCGGGATCTCGTGGAGATCCGGGTCAACGAGGCCATCCTGGCGTCCCATGTCGTCCGAACGGACGTCATGTCGCTGGAGGAGGCCAGAAGCCTGGGTGCCATGGCCCTCTTCGGGGAAAAATACGGAGACCGGGTGAGGGTCGTCCGCGCGGGAGACTACACCATGGAGTTGTGCGGCGGCACCCACCTGCAGGCCACATCGGAAGCCCTCCTGTTTCGTATCCTTTCGGAAACCGGCGTGGCGGCCGGCATCCGCCGCATCGAGGCGGTGACCGGCGGATCCGCCCTCGAATCGGTCCGGCTCCAGTCCCGGATGCTCCTGGAGGCGGCAACCCTCCTGAAAACCCAGCCGGAGCAGTTGTCCCGCCGGGTCGAGGGCCTGCTGTCCGAGAATCGCGATTTGATGAAGCGTCTGGAGGAATCGTCCCGGAAAGAAGCCCTGGCGTCGGCGGAGGCCCTGGCGGCCGGCGCTGTGCCGGTAGGCCCCGTTCGCCTGGTGGCGGCGCGGGTCCCGGTGTCCGACAGCGACCTGCTCCGGACCCTGGCCGATTCCCTCCGGGATCGGCTGGCCCCGTCGGTGATTCTCCTGGCCGGCGTGGCCGACGACCGGGTCTCGTTTGTCGCCATGGCGTCCAGGGACGCGGTGGCCCTGGGCGCCCATGCGGGTCTTCTGGTTAAGGAGGCGGCCCTGGCAGCCGGCGGTGGCGGGGGTGGCCGACCCGACATGGCCCAGGCCGGGGGCAAGGACCCCGGACGGACCGACGAGGCGCTGGAAGCCGCCCGGCAGTTGCTGCGGCGGCAGGTGAAGGAGGCCGGGCCATGACCGACTGCATCTTCTGCCGAATCATACGGGGAGAGATCCCTTCCCAGCGGGTGTTCGAGAACGAGGCCTTCGTCGCCTTCCGGGACATCCACCCCGCCGCTCCGGTCCATGTGCTCCTGGTCCCGAAGCGCCATGTACCGGACCTCCTGTCCCTGCGGGACGATCCCGAGGGGGCGTCGCTGATGGGGGCACTGGCGGACGTTGTGCCGGAGGTGGCGCGGCTTTGCGGCGTCGACCGGACCGGCTTCCGCCTGGTTGCCAATTGCGGGGAGGACGGCGGCCAGACCATTTTCCATCTCCATTTCCACCTGCTGGGCGGACGCGCCTTCGGGGAACGGCTGCTCTGACGTCCGGAGGCGGTCCCGGGGGGGGGGGCAGGGCGATCCGGCCAGGTCGGCCCCTGAAGGGGTGGGTTGACGCACTTCATGCAGACAGGCTATAATCCTGCATGGTGTTTCCCGGATCCAGACAAGGCAAGGAATCCGGCGAAAGTCGCAAACGCCGTCGAGGGGGGGGAGAAATCGAATGTCTGAAATCCGTGTAAAGGAAAACGAGACCCTTGACAGTGCGCTGAGGCGATTCAAGCGTCAGATCGCGCGGTCCGGCGTCCTGGCCGAGGCCCGCAAACGCGAGCATTACGAGAAGCCGAGCGTCCGCCGCAAGAAGAAGTCGGAAGCGGCAAGAAAGAGAAAGAAGTAGGTCCGATGACCCTCAAGGAACGCCTGATGGAGGACCTGAAGGACGCCATGCGCCGGAAGGAGACCCTCCGCAAGGATGTACTCCAGATTCTTCGCTCCGCTGTCCTGCTGGTGGAGAAGGATTCCCGCGCCGATCTCGACGAGGCCGGCGTGGAAGAAGTGCTGATGCGCGAATGGAAGAAGCGCTCCGAAACGCTGAAGGAACTCGCCGGAAGCGGTCGTGAGGACGCCATGGGGCGGATTCGCGAAGAGATGGACATGATCTCGACCTACCTCCCGCAGCAGATGTCCGAAGAGGAGATCGAAACCCTTGTGCGGAACACCTGCCGGGACATCCAGGCTTCCTCGCCCCGGGACATGGGCCGGCTGATGCAGGCCCTGATGCCGGCCGTCAAGGGCAAGGCCGACGGGAAGCTCGTGAACCAGGTCGTCCGGCGCGTCCTGGCCGGCTGACACGCCCAAGGAAACCGACCGAAGCGGCAGCAGGGGTTCGGGTCCCATCAGGACCCGGACCCCTTTCCCATGGAGGAAACGGGAATGGAATCCCTTGTCCTGGCCCGCTGGATCGATCGGTCCCCGGATGCCTCCCGGCGCCTGGACCGGCCCGAACCCCCCGCAGCATTCCGCCGCAGGATCCTGGCGTCCCGCGGGGTTCCCGCAGGGGAGGAGGCGGCTTTTCTCCACCCGTTGCAGCAGGAGCCCCCGGATCCCTGGCGGGTGCCGGGGATGCGGCCTGCGGCGGAGCGGCTGGCTGCCGCGGTTCGGGCCAACGGGACCATCGCGGTCCATGGGGATTATGACGCCGACGGCCTGACGGCAACCGCCCTGCTCGTCCGGCTCCTGGCTTCCCTGGGCGCGCCGGTGTTTCCTGTCGTGCCCGACCGGATGACCGAGGGATACGGATTATCCCCGGCGACCCTGCAGCGGATCCGGGACGGGGAGGCCTCCCTGGTGGTGACGGTGGATTGCGGCGTGTCCTGTGTCCCGGAGGTCGCCGCCCTGAAACGGGAGGGACGGACCGTGATCGTGACCGACCATCACGACGCCCCCCCGGTTCTCCCGGAAGCGGATGCGCTGGTGGATCCCCGCCTTCCCGGCACCGATCCCCGGGATGCCGTCCTGTCCGGGGTGGGCGTGGCCTGGCTGCTGGGAGCAGGCCTTCTCCTCCTCCTGGGACGGGACCTGGCTCCCGTGATGGACCTCATGGACCTGGCCGCCGTCGGCACCGTGGCCGACATCTGCCCTGTCTCCGGCCTCAACCGCTGGATCCTGGCCATGGGGCTGGACCGACTGGCCCGCAGCCCGAACCCGGGGCTCAAGGCCCTGCTCCAGGTCGCGCGAGGCCAACCTGCGTCCGCGGATGAGACGACCCTGGCCTTTCTCCTGGCACCCCGGCTGAACGCAGCCGGGCGGATCGGCGACGCGACCCGGGCGCTGGCCCTGCTGCTGACGGAGGACCCATCCGAGGCGGCTGTCCTGGCGGGTTGCCTGGAGGAGGACAATCGCAATCGGCAGGCCATCGAGGGCACTGTCCTGGCCGAAGCCCTGCCCCTGGCCGAGAGAGCCTGGGATCCCGGCCGCCCCGGGTTTCTCGTGGTGTCGGGAGCCGGTTGGCATCCCGGCGTCGTCGGCATCGTCGCCGCCCGCCTGGCCGAACGCCTGATCCGGCCGACCCTGGTCCTGGCCGAGGAGACCGATGAGGCCGGTCGGAGGATCTGCCGCGGATCCGCCCGCTCCGCCGGCGGCGTGGATATCCTTCCGGTCATTCGGGACGCGGCCGACCTCCTGGTCCACTATGGAGGCCATCGGAAAGCCGCCGGCCTGACCGTGCCGGCCGAGGCCCTGCCGGCACTGGCCCAGCGGCTGGATGCCGGGATCCGGGCCCGAGTTCGACTGGAAGAGCTGTCCCCGACCCGGTGGGTCGATTTTCGGGTTCCCGCCTCCATGGCAACCCTGGGCCACGCCGCCGCCATCGCGGCCCTGGCGCCGTTTGGCGAAGGCCATGAACCCCCGGCCCTGGTGACGGAGGGTGTGCGGATCCGGTCCGTTCGCCTGCTGTCCGATGGCCGCCATGCGAAGGTGTCCCTCGAGAGCGATGGCGGCGAAACCCTGTCCGCCATCGGATTCCAGATGGGCGGCCGATGTTCGGTTCTTCGTCCCGGAGACCGGGTCGACCTCCTGTACTGCCTGGAAACCAACTCCTGGAACGGGCGGACCGAAGCCCAGCTGCGGCTCCTGGACATCCGTCCCGCCGGGCTGGAACCGGAGGACGCTATTCGGGCCGTCCCCGAACCGCCGGATCCCGACCAGGTCCGGATCCTGTATCCCGTTCTTGCGGCCCGGTGCGCCGGCGGATGCCACCTGGACTGGTCCCTGGCCGCCTTTGCCTTGTCCCGGGAAGCCGGGATCGACCTGACACCCGGCCAGTTATTGGCCATCGCCCGCATTCTCTCCGAAGCCGGCCTGGCCACGCTGGCCGAATGCGACGATGGCAGGGCCCTGCTGACGGTTCCTCCAGCGGCTCCTTCTCCCCGGGAAACACGGCCCGACCTGCGCCGAACCCCCACCTGGCAGGCCCTGCTGGGCTGACATCCCGGGCCGGGTTTGTCCTGCCGGCAACGGCCCCTTTCTCCCATTCCGCCCTGAAATCCTGATATACTATACTAATCCCTTGCGCGGGGCTGGAAAATGCCGGCCCGGCAGGGGCGATCCATCCCGGAGGGCCAACGGTTCCAGCAACATGACGGAGAAGGCGCTTCCCAATGATCCGGATCCGATACCGGATCCGATGCCACCGATTCCCGGCGACGGAGAGGGCTCCGACCTGCCCGGCGAACTCCTGGCCCTGGTGGAAGCCGCGTCCCGTGTCAATCACATGGACTGCGGACCCCGCCTGGCGGAAGCCTACCGGTATGCCCGAACGGCCCACGCAACCCAGACCCGGGCCAACGGAGACCCCTATATCGGCCATCCCCTGTCCGTCGCGTCCATCCTGACCGAGCTGGAAGTCGACTGCGACACCCTGGTAGCCGCCCTGCTCCATGACATTGTGGAGGATACATCCCAGGACTTGCACGAGATCGAGACCCGTTTCGGGGCGACGGTCGCACACCTCGTGGATGGCGTGACGAAACTGGGACGCATTCCGTATTCCTCCAAGGAGGAGCTGCAGGTGGAAAACCTGCGGAAGATGTTCCTCGCCATGGCCCAGGACATCCGGGTTGTCCTGATCAAGCTGGCGGACCGGCTCCACAATATGCGCACCATCCGCCACATGCCGCCGGACAAGCGCCTGGAGAAGGCCCGGGAAACCCTGGATATTTACGCACCCCTGGCCCACCGGCTGGGCATCTACCGGATCAAGTGGGAACTGGAGGACCTGTGCCTGCTGTACATCGATCCGGAGGCCTATTACGAGCTGGTCGGGGCCATCGCCCAGAAGCGAAGCGAGCGGGAGATGTTCCTGGAGCAGGTCATCCGGGACCTTTCGGCCCGGGTGGAGGCCATGGGCATCCATGCCGACATCGAGGGGCGGCCCAAGCACTTCTACAGCATCTATCGAAAAATGCAGGACCAGGAGCGTTCCCTGGACCAGATCTACGATCTCTTCGCCACCCGGGTGGTGGTGGATACAGTGGCCGACTGCTATGCGGTCCTGGGCCTGGTCCACGACATGTACCGTCCCATGCCGGGCCGGTTCAAGGACTACATCGCCATGCCCAAGCCCAACATGTACCAATC
>JAKPNJ010000161.1 GCA_029548445.1 Bacillota bacterium
AACTCGGGCAACGCCAATGTCCGCCTGGAGGGAAACCGGCATGTCAGCCGGGTCCGGACCTCGGGGCAAGCGGAGGAACTGGCCAATTCCGACGGATCCATCCGGGACACCCTGCTGATGGACCGGCCGCGAAGCTACGGCAGCAGGACAGATGGGATCACGGAGGTCGACGCCTCCTTCCGGCGGAACAACACGCTGACGGATTTTCTCGCGGAGGTCGACGGCCTCGGCCTGTCGGCGGCGCTCCGGACCGTTGAGCTGGTCCAGAAGGTCGCCAGTCCCCCGACCGAAGGACCGACAGCCCTGCCGACCGGCCGCCCGACAGCGGTCCCGAGCCCGACGGGGGTCCCGAGCCCGACGCAGGTTCCGAACCCGACATCGGCGCCAACCGGGGGTCCCACCGGCGGATCGGCCTCCACCCCGTCGGACGCGCCCCCTCCCTCCGGATCCGTGTCCCAGGGGCCCTCCGATCCGATGCCGACCCCAACGGCCGCCGTTACGAATCCTTTGTCCCCAACAGGGAATCCCGAAACACCGGAACCGTCCCCGGGCTCCCCCACCCCGTCCGGGCATCCCGATTCGGGAGGCGGCGGGGCAGGAGGCAGCCGGCTCTCCCTGGTCCGGACCCTGCTGCTGTCCGGCCTGGCCCTGGCAGCCGGCCTGCTGCTTGGATCCGGCCTGGGCCGAATGCGGAACCGGCGGCCGGGGCGCCGCTGACCCGCCTCAGGGCGCAGCAACGGCCAGGAGGCCCCACAGGTTGTCCCGGGCGGACAGGAAAATCCGGTTCTCCGGCGTTCTCCTGAACAGGGCGCCCAGGGCCTCGCTTCGCGGATCGGTGGCCTGGTGCCACAGGAGCCTCTCGACGGCCTTGGCGTAGAGCGCCGCATCCCCCTGGATCCGGGCGATGCGGGCCGCCATGGCCAGGGCCGGGATGGATTCGGCATCGGTGGCGGGTTGCCCGGTCACGATATGATACCCACGGTAAATGCCTCGCCGGTTGTAGAGCTGCTCCTTGAGCCAGGCCAGGCTTCGGGGATCCGCCTCGCCCACCTCGCACAGGTGCAGGAGGGTCCGGACCGCCCGTTCCCCGTCGAGGACCGGGAGATCGGCCAGGTAGGACACATGGCCCCCGGCGGCGGGGTCGTACGCCTCCTGGAACAGCGGCAGGTCGTCTCCCAGGAATCCGTCCTGCACCGTGGCCAGGGTTGTGTCGTATATGTCACTCCAGGCCGACGACAGGCCCGAGAGGAGTTGCAGGGCATACAGGTCGGCATCGGACAGGAGGACCAGGTGGAGGAGCGGACGGTCCGGGTCCGGTGTCGGCGTGGCGGTGGGTCGGGGTGTCGGCGACGCCGCCAGGTCGGGAGTCGGGCTGGGAGCCTGGGGCCTGTGTTCCGTCTCGGCCGGCATCCGCCCGTCCGGAAAGCGGGCCAGGAGCCGGTCGGCCAGGTCCAGGGCCATGTCCCGAAGGTCCGGTTCCCGGAACCGGTCATATCCCTCCATCAGGCACCGGGCCAACAACAGGCCTTCCGACACCGTCGCGGGGTCCGGCCCGGGCTCCGGGGCGGCGGCGTCGCCAAGGGCCAGGCGGGACCGGTACCAGCCGTCGCCCGTTTCGAACGCATCCCGGATTCGGGCGATCCGGGCCAGGAAATCCGCCTTCCTGCCCAGTTCCATGTCCAGCTGGGCAGCCAGCAGCTGGTCCTCCAGCAGGAGTTCCTGGGAGTCCATGGCCGGTGCGCTTCCATCCCGGGCCGCCAGGATGTGCCAGGCCCGATAGGCCCCCTCCTGTCGCAGGAGGATGTCCATCCGGTTCGCGATGTCTCCCTGGGCGGCCGTGGCCTGGGGTCCCGGGGACAGGGGGTTGGCATGGGCGCTGCCGGGCCAGGTCGCCCCGAAGGGCTCCGGCTTCGGCCGGCTGTCCAGTCTTCCGGTGGCGGCGAGATAGGCAAGAAAGCCGCCTGCGAGAACCAGGACGCCTGCCAGGACCCCTGCCAGGATCCACCTTGCCCGGAACGGGGATCGTCCCGTCCCCAGGCGGCCGGATCCGGTCGGGCGGACTCTCCGTGCCATGCGGCCTCCCATCGCCTGATGCAGGTTGTTCCGCCTCCGGAACGGACGGCGGGTACGGAAAAAGTATAGCAGACACGATGATATAATGGCGCCATGGGGACTGTCGGCATCGTGACGGAATACAACCCGTTCCATCTTGGCCACGCATGGCAGCTTCGGGAGATCCGCCGCCGGCTCGGGGCGGATACCCCCGTGGTGGTGGTCATGAGCGGCCCCTTCGTCCAGCGGGGCGAACCGGCCTTCCTGGATCCGGGCACCCGGGCCCGGTGCGCCCTGAAGTCCGGGGTCGACCTGGTGCTCCGCCTTCCCTTTCCCTATGCCTGCGCCAGCGCCGAGCGGTTCGCTGCCGGTGCGGTCGCCCTTCTTGCGGCCACGGGTGTTGTCGATGTCCTGGCCTTCGGCAGCGAGTCCGGCGAGCTCGGGCCGCTGGAAGGACTGGCGGACTTTCTCGTGGAAGAGCCGGAGGCCTATCGGGCCGCCCTGCGCCTGCAACTGGACCGGGGTGTGTCCTTTGCCGCAGCCCGGCAGGCCGCCCTGAAGGAAACCGCACCCGATCCGGCCCTGGCCGACCGGGTCGCCGAACCCAACGACATTCTTGGGATCGAGTACCTGAAAGCCCTGCGCCGACAGGGACTCGACCGGATCCGGCCCATGGCGGTCCATCGCCTGGGGGCCCATGACCGGGATGCCTCCATGCCGGATCCCGGCGCGGTGGGGCCGGCCAGCGCCACTGCCATCCGGGCGGCCCTCCTGGACGCCCTCCGCCAGGGGCATCCCCCCGCCGTCGCCATCGACCGGGTCCGCCCGTCGCTCCCGCCCGCCACCGCCGCCCTGGCCCTCCACCGCCTCCTCCAGGGCGCCGCCCCGGTGACCGCCGACACCTTCCTCCCGACCCTGGTCGCCGGTCTCCGGGGGCTTCCTCCCGAAGCCCTGGACGCCATCGCCGGCATGGGCGAAGGCCTGGGCCGCCGCCTTCGGGAGGAAGCCCGCGGGCTGTCCGGCCCGGATCCGATGTCCGCCCTGGTGGCGGGGGGCGTCTCCCGGCGTTTTCCGGCCTCCCGGGTCCGCCGGGCCCTGTGCGCCCTCCTCGTGGGTCTCCGGGAGTCCGACCTGTCGGCCTTCGACGCCGCAGGCGGCCCCCGGTTCCTCCGGGTCCTGGGGTTTACGGACAGGGGGCGGACCCTGCTGCGCGGGATGCGGAGAAGGGCGACCCTCCCCCTGTTCCTGAAGGAGTCCGATTCCCTGGAGCACGCCGCGGATCCGGCCCTGACCCGGATGGCCGAGCTGGACCGCCTGGCGGCGGACCTCTGGGCCCTGGCCGTTCCCCGGCAGGCCCTGCGCCGGACCGGAGGCGATTTTGACACCCCTGTGGACATGGTGTAGAATCACGGAAAATTCCGAAACCGAACGGAGGGAGCGCATGTTCACGAATGGGACCCATGTCTACGACGTCCTGGCCGAGCGCGGCTACATCGCCCAGGTAACCGACGCCGATGCCGTCCGGGATCTCCTGTCCCGTCCCGGCGTGACCTTCTACATCGGGTTCGATCCCACGGCCGACAGCCTCCATGTCGGGCACCTGCTGCAGCTGATGGTGATGGCCCACATGCAGCGGGCCGGCCATCGTCCCATCGCGATCCTGGGCGTCGGGACCGCCATGGTCGGGGATCCGTCCGGCAAGTGCGACATGCGCCGGATGCTGACCCAGGCGGATATTGAGTACAACGCCGGGCGATTCCGGAAACAGATGGAGCGGCTGGTGGATTTCCGGGACGGCCGGGCCCTGATGGCCAGCAACGGCGACTGGCTCCTGGGCCTGAACTACATTGCCTTCCTGCGGGATATCGGGGCGCATTTCTCCGTGAACCGGATGCTGACGGCAGACTGCTACCGGCAGCGGATGGAGCATGGGCTGACCTTCCTCGAGTTCAACTACATGATCATGCAGAGCTACGACTTCCTGCACCTGTACCGCGCCTACGGCTGCCGGCTGCAGTTGGGCGGGGACGACCAGTGGAGCAACATCCTGGGGGGCATCGACCTGATCCGCCGCAAGGACGGCGGCGAGGCCTACGGCATGACCTTCCGGCTGCTGACCACCGGGGACGGGCGGAAAATGGGCAAGACCGAGCGGGGCGCCCTCTGGCTGGACCCGGAGCGGACATCTCCGTACGAGTTCCACCAGTATTGGCGGAACGTCGATGACGCGGACGTGGCAAACTGCCTGCGGCTGCTGACATTCCTGCCCATGGACCGGGTCCGGGAGCTGTCCGCCCTGCAGGGCGAGGCCGTCAACGAGGCCAAGAAGGTCCTGGCCTACGAAGTGACCGCCCTGGTCCATGGCGAAGAGGCCGCCCGGGAGGCGGAGCGCCAGGCCGAGGCGCTGTTCGGGGGAGCCGGACGAAGCGAGACCATGCCCACGACGGTCCTGGAACGAACGAAGGTGGCGGAGGGCGTGGGGCTCCTGGATGTCCTGGCGGCGGCGGGCCTGGTTTCCTCGAAGAGCGAGGGGCGGCGGCTCATCGCCCAGGGGGGCCTGACCCTCAACGGGGAGCCCGTGACCGATCCCAACCGGACCCTGGAGATTGGCGACTTTCCGGAAGGAGCCGCCTACCTGCGAAAAGGCAAGAAGATCCACCACCGGGTGGTCCTGGAGTAACGGCCCGCGCTGACGAACCAGCCAAATTTCAAGCATATGTGAAAAGGGGCCGTCCCGATGGCACGGGGCGGTCCCTTCCTGTTTCGGATGCGACGGCGGTTCGGTTCCGCGTTATTCCGCGGGCGTGTTGAGGGCCTTCGCCAGGCGCGACTTGCGGCGGGCGACGGTGTTCTTGTGGATATACCCCTTCGCGACCGCCTTGTCCAGCTTCACCTGGGCCTTTTTCACGAGCTCCGGCGCTTCGGGGGCGGACTCGGCTACCGCCACGCGGGCTTTCTTGACCGCGGTGCGGATCTCGCTCTTCTTCATTTTGTTGGCCTGCGTCTTCTTCTCGGAAACCTTGACGCGCTTGATGGCGGACTTGATGTTCGGCATATTCTCACCTCCCTCTTCCCTTTTTGCACATCGGCCATTCTATCATTCGATCCGGGGGATGACAAGTCCCGGGAGGAGACGAATCGGGCGGTTCGGACGCCTGGCTGGCGTTTGTGGTATGATGCTCGTGATTATAGGAGGAAAAACCATGCCGTTCCATCAGAAAAAAAGGCCCCGGCTGGCGCCGCGGGCAAAACCCGTTCCCGTCACCTCTCCCGTTCCCCGGCCATCGCCGGAAGCCGTCGCCCCGCCGCAGGCCCCGGTCCAGGCCGCAAGGCCTTCCCAGGAGAAGCCGTCCTCGAAGTCCCCTGGCCGAGCCTCCGGCAAACCTTCCGGAAAGGGCCCCGAAAAACAGGCGATCCCCGCTGGAGACCGGAGCGCGGGACGCAGCGCGGCGAAAAGCCCGGCGAAAGCCCCGGCGAGAACCCGGGAGAAACCAGTCCCGAAGCCGTCCGCCGCTGCGCCGCGCCGCGAGCCGCGTCAGGATCGTTACCCCTCCGGCCTGACCGGCCCCGTATCGTCCCGAAACCAGCCCGCGGGAGCGGGGTTCGCACCCGGCGGGGATGTCCTCCGGGTGATCCCCCTGGGCGGCATGCAGGAGATCGGAAAAAACCTGACTCTCTTCGAGTTCGGGAAGGACATGATCCTGGTGGACTGTGGCCTGGCCTTCCCGGAAGAGGACATGCCCGGAATCGACATCGTGATCCCCGATATGGGCTACCTGCTCCAGAATCGCAGCCGGATTCGCGGGGTCTTCCTGACCCATGGACATGAGGACCATATCGGGTCCCTGCCCTGGCTGCTCAAGGAGATGGATGTCCCCGTCTACGGCCTCGCACTGGCCGTGGAACTGGTCCGGATCAAGCTGGAAGACCGGGTATCCGGTATCCGGAACGCCCGGCTCATCGCCGTCGAGTACGGCGACGTGGTCCAGGCCGGCGCCTTCTCGGTGGAATTCATCCGCTCCAGCCACAGCATCGCCGACGCGTCCCTCCTGGCCATTCGCTGCCCTGCCGGGATCGTCCTGCACACCGGCGATTTCAAGATCGACTATACGCCCATCAACGGGGAGCCCATCGACCTGGCCCGCCTGGCGGAGATCGGCAACGAGGGCGTGTTGCTCCTGATGTGCGAGAGCACGAACGTGGAGCGCCGGGGTGTATCCATTTCGGAAAGCAAGGTGGGAGAAAGCTTCGCCGACCTGTTCGGGAAGGCCCCGGGCCGGATCATCGTCGCCACTTTCTCCTCGAATGTCCATCGGATGCAGCAGGTCTTTACCGCCGCCGAACGCTACGACCGAAAGGTGGCCCTGGTGGGCCGAAGCATGCAGAATGTCTTTCGGGCCGCGGATTCCCTCCACTATCTGCAGATCCGGCCCGGTACCCTGATCGACATCCAGGATATCGACCGGTACCGGCCCGACCAGGTGGTCATCATCACCACCGGCAGCCAGGGGGAGCCCCTGGCCGCCCTGACCCGCATGGCATTCTCCGAGCACCGGATGGTAGAGATCGGGACCGGCGACACCGTGATCATCTCCGCCACCCCCATCCCCGGCAACGAGAAACCCATTTACCGGGTCATCAACGAGCTGTTCAAGCGCGGCGCCAATGTCATTTACGAATCCCTGGCCGATGTCCATGTCTCCGGACACGCCTACCAGGAAGAGCTCAAGCTGATGCACCGGCTGGTCCGTCCCCGCTTTTTCGTTCCCAGCCACGGGGAATTCCGCCACCTGTACCAGCATGCCCAGCTGGCGAACCGCCTCGGCATGCCCTGGGAATCCATTTTCCTGCTGGCCAACGGGGATATCCTGGAGCTGTCGGGAGACGGCGGCCGCCTGGCGGGGGTCGTGCCGGCTTCCGGCGTCCTCATTGACGGGTCCGGCATGGGCGATGTGGGCAACATCGTGCTCCGGGACCGGCGCCTTCTGGCGGATGATGGCGTCATGGCCGTCAGCCTTGTGCTGCAGCGGGATTCGGATCCCCTGGTGGAGTCCATGGACATCCAGACCCGGGGGTTCATTTACGAGGCCGAGGAGGACCGGATCACGGCGGAATGCCGGAACCGGATCGACTCCTGGCTCCATCGCGCCCTGGCCCCGGCCCATTTCATCCCGGCCGAAACCCTGGCCAACGGACTCCGGGACATGCTGCGGGATTTCCTTTTCGGCCGCACCAAGCGGCGTCCCATTATCCTGGTCACGATCCACGAGGCCTGACCCGGCCTGGTACAGGACCCTGCGGCTGATGCAGCGAGGCGCCCCGTCGTTGGACGGGGCGCCTCGTCTTCGGCAGGACGGAGGATGGGGTCAGCCGCGGGCCTTGATGGCCGCCACGGCGGCGTCCGACGCGGAAGCGGCATCGGGTGTGTAGATATCGGCGCCGATGCTCTTGCAGAAGTTCTCGTTGACGGGGGCGCCGCCTACCATGATGGTCACGCGGTCCCGGACGCCCATCTCCACGGCCTTCTCCACCACATGCTTCATTTCGGACATGGTGGTGGTCAGGAGGGCGGAGCAGCAGATGATCTGGGCATTGTTGTCGATGGCGGCCTGGATGAACTTCTCGGGCGGCACGTCTGTACCCAGGTCAACGACTTCGAGGCCCTTGCCTTCCATCATCATGGAAACCAGGTTCTTGCCGATGTCGTGGAGGTCGCCCTTGACCGTGCCGATGACCACGCGGCCGGACGCCTTGACGCCCTCGGAGGCCAGCAGCGGCTTCAGCATTTCGGATCCGGCCTTCATGCCGCGGGCCGAGACCAGCACCTGGGGTACATAGATCTCGTTGTTCTTGAAGCGCTCGCCGATGACGGCCATGCCGGCCAGCAGGCCGTCCATGAGCACCTGCTGGGCGGTGAGCCCGGCATCCAGGGCTTCCTTGACGAGGCCGCGGACCACGTCGGGCTTGCTCTGCTTGATGATGGCTTCGCTGATCTGGTTCAGAATCTCCATGTCCATTTCCTCCTGTTTTGCACGGCCATGCCGTGCCCTTCTTTCCCCGACACAGCCAGGCCGTGCCCTTCCCTGGTCACGGTCAGGCCGTGCCCCACTCTGGTCACGGTCAAACCGTGCCCCACTCTGGTCACGGTCAAGCCGTGCCCCACTCTGGTCACGGTCAGGCCGTGCCCTTCTTCCTTATATCCAAGGACCGGATCCTTCCCCTGGATTCGCGGAACTTCCCGGGGGTCACCCCGGTCAGTTTCTTGAACACCTTGGAGAAGTAACTTTGGCCCTCGAATCCCACCAGGGTGGAGATTTCCACCAACGGAATGCTGTCGTTCAGGAGCAGCTTCTTCGCCGCCTCCACCCGGACCTTGTTGACGTAGACGTTGAAGTTTTCGCCCATTTCCTGCTTGAAGACCCGGCTGAAGTAGGCAGGGCTGAGATAGACATGGGAGGCGGTTTCCTCCAGCGTCAGCCGGTTCATGGAATGCTTTCGGATGTAGTCCACCGCCCGGTAGATCACGTCGGCGTGCTTGACGTTCTCGAGGTTGAAGACCTGGTCCGTGAACCGGGCCATGATGCCCGACAGCCAGTAGGTCAGCTCCTCCTCGTTCCGGAAGGTATGGATCCGGCCGAGATAGGCGTAGTTCAGGCCGAAGATCTGCTGGGCGTCCGCCCCGCCCTTGATGGCGGCCCGGGACAGCAACACCACCAGTTCCAGGACCCGGGACCGGATGACGTCGAAACTGCCGCCGCTGGAGAAGAAGATGTGGCCCAGGATCTCGTTCAGGACCCGCTGGGCCCCGGCCTTGTCCCCGGTCTCGATCCGCTCCAGGAGTTCCCCCTCCTTCGCCAGGGGGTACGCCTCGGGCTCCCGCAGGGAGGAGACGGTCTTGAGTTGGTTCAGCTGGTCCCAAAGCTCCGCCTGCAGGGTTCCGGAACCGCGGCGGACGTCCAGCACTTCGAATGTCCGGTCGGACAGGCTCCTGGCCACACGATACAGGAGTCCGCTGAGGCTGTTGACCCGGTCGGGGGTTACGACGGGCACGTCTTCCAGGTGCCGGCGGAGCACCGGCAGGGCATCGGCCTGGACACGGTTTTTCTGGGCGATCTCCTCCATCAGGAAATCGTCCGGCTCGGTCATGTGGACCGGCCCCCCCACCAGGGCGCCCACCACGACGCCCTCGGAATAAATCGGGGAGGTCCAGTGGGTCAGGCCCATGGGACAATAATAGACATACTGGCCGCCGAACCGTTCCGACTGGTAGCATCCGTACAGGTGGGACCGGGTACAGGGATCGGACCCGTCCGAGCCGTGCCCCCCCGACTCCGCGTAGATCGAGGCGGCAATGTCGCAGACGGCCTGCTGCCGGGGATCCACCCGGGCCGAATGGACGAGG
>JAKPNJ010000211.1 GCA_029548445.1 Bacillota bacterium
AGGTGCCCGGCGGCATGCTGTCGAACCTGGTGTCCCAGATGAAGCAGGCCGGCAAGCTGGACCACCTCGATGACGTGCTCAGGGAGGTGCCCCGGGTCCGGCAGGACTTCGGGTACCCGCCCCTGGTGACCCCCACCAGCCAGATCGTCGGTACCCAGGCCGTGATGAACGTCATCGCCGGGGAGCGCTACAAGATGGTGCCGAAGGAGTCCCGGGGGCTTGTCCGGGGCGAATACGGGCGGACGCCCATGCCCATCGAGCCGGACATCATCCGGACGATCCTGGGAGACGACGAGCCCATTACCTGCCGCCCGGCCGACCAGATTCCGCCCGAGCTGGAGAAAATCCGCAAGGAAGCCGCCGAGTTCATCGAACAGGAAGAGGACGTCCTGACCTGGGGCATGTTCCCCCAGGTGGCGGAAAAATATTTCCGCTGGCGCCGGGCCGCCCGCCACCAGGTCGATGAACGGGTCGGCAGCGTCGACGGGGCGTACCAGCCCGTCTGAGAGGAAGGCGCATCGACATGGAGAACGGCCGGATGATCGACCTGTTGTCCTCGATCGCAGCGGACATGCCGAAGATGAGCAAGGGGCAGAGGGCCATCGCCTCCTTCATTCTCGGCAACTACGAACGGGCCGCCTACATGACCGCCGCCCGCATCGGGGAAGAAGCCGGCGTCAGCGAGTCCACCGTGGTCCGATTCGCCATGGAATGCGGCTTTTCGGGGTATCCCCACTTCCAGAGAACCCTCCAGGACAACCTCAAGGTCCGCCTGACAGCGGTCCAGAGGCTCAACGCCTCGGTCCAGCTGACAGACCAGGAGGACATCCTCCGCAGCGTGTTGCATGCAGATCTCGAAAAGCTCCGGAAAACCCTGGAGACCATCGATCCGGCCTCCTTCGAACGGGCGGTGGACATGCTGCTCCAGGCCCGCCGGATTTTCATCCTGGGGGTCCGGAGTTCCGCCCCCCTCGCCTCGTTTCTCGGCTTCTACTTCAACCTGATCTTTGACAATGTCCGGCTGGTCCATACCACCAGCGTCAGCGAGATGTTCGAACAGGTGCTCACCGCCGGTCCCGGCGACGTGGTGGTCGGCATCAGCTTTCCCCGCTATTCGAGACGCACCATCAAGGCCATGGAGTATACCCGGGGCAACGGGGCCGCCGTCATTGCCGTCACGGACAAGCCCGACACCCCCGTGGCCCGCAATGCGGACTGCTGCCTGTTCGCTCCCAGTGACATGGCGTCCTTTGTGGATTCGCTGGTGGCGCCCCTCAGTGTGATCAACGCGCTGATTGTCGCAGTGGGCCTGAAGCGCCGCAAGCATGTCAGCGACACCTTCGAGCGGCTGGAACGGATCTGGGACGAATACCAGGTCTATGACAAGGGCAGCCAGGAGAAGACCCCATGACCGAACGGGAACCTTCCGACCCCTCCGTCCTGTCCAGGCCGGGATCGCGGCAGACCTCCGCGGCCGCCATCAAGGTGGCGATATCCGTGGACCGGACGGAAGAACGGGACCTGATGGAACGGTATCGCCGCCATGGCCTGCTCCTGGCCGCCGCGGACTTCGGGGGCGAATTCATCCCGTCCGTGTCCCGGATGGTGGAACGGGCCGTGGTGGCCGCCAAGCGGGAAGGCGTCATCGGGGAGACCCACCTCGAGGAGGGCGCCGTGGCCGGCGCAGCCCGGGAGGCCATCTCCCAGGTCATGCCGAAGGCCATCGGCCTGAACGTCGGGGGCAAGATCGGCATCGCCCGCCATGAGGAACACATCGCCGTCTGCGTGTTTTTTGGCATCGGCCTGCTCCATCTCAACGAAGTGGCCATCGGGCTGGGCCACCGGGTGGTGTGAGTGGGTGCGCGGCTCATGGCCGTCGCCATCGACGGACCGGCCGGCGCCGGCAAGAGCACC
>JAKPNJ010000224.1 GCA_029548445.1 Bacillota bacterium
CCGGGGCGAGGGCGACGACCGCAGGGCCCGCAGCGCCCTCTTCCAGGCCCTCCTGATGGCCCTGGGCCTGTCCGTGATCGTCACGGCGGCCTCCCTGGCCTCCGCCACCCCCCTGGTCAACCTCTTCTTCGGCAGGGAGAACGCCGCCGCGGCTGCCCTGGCCGACACCTACTTCCGCATCATGCTGGCCAGCCTGCCCTTCTTCGTGGTGGACCTGACCATTTCCGCCTCCATGCGCGGCGCCGGGGACACCTTTACGCCCATGGCCGTCACCGGCTTCGGCAACGTCCTGAACATTGTCCTGTGCGCGCTGCTGATCGGCCCCCTGGGCATCACCGGCGCCGGCATCGCCCTGGCGTCCACCCGGGTCGCCACCGCCCTGGTCCGCATCGTCCTGATGTTCCGCTTCCGGCGCGTCCTCTTCCTGATCCGGAGCGAGCGATACCGGTACGAGCCGGCGCTCATGGGCCGCATCCTGCGCCAGGGCCTGCCGGCGTTCATCGAGCAGGCTGTCATGCAGAGCGGGTTCCTCATGATGAGCGCCATCCTGGCCACCCTGGGTACGGCCGCCCTGGCCTCGTGGCAGGTGGGGGTCAACATGAACTCCCTGGCCTTCATGCCGATCTTCGGCCTGGCCGTGGCCACCACCACCTACGTGGGACAGGCCCTGGGGGCGGGGCGCATCGACGACGCGGCGGCCGGGGTACGGGGCTCCCTGTGGATGGGGATTCCGATCATGACCCTGCTGGGTGGACTGGCGGCCCTCTTCGCCGAGCCCCTGGCGCGCCTCTACTCCAGCGACCCGACGGTCATCGCCGCCGGCATCGGCCTGATCCGGATCTTCGCCCTGCTGGAACCCCTGCTGGGGGTCATCAACCTCTGCTCCGGCACCCTGCGGGCCGCCGGGGACATCAAGTACGTAACGGCCACGTCCTTTATCGGCCTGTGGCTGTTCCGGGTCGGGATCTCGACGGTGCTGGTCCGGCTGCTGGGATTCGGAATTTACGGGGTCATGGTCGGCACCGGCATCGACTTCTTCGTCCGGGCGACGCTGTATGCGCTGCGGGTCCGACGGGGCCGCTGGAAGCATATGAAAGTGTAGACGCGCCAGCCTCTACCGGTTGGCGGCTTCGGAACGGAGGAAACCCGCGCATGATGGTCTTTACAGTCCAGGTCAACGGCACCGAGCGAATCGACTACCAGCGCTACATCGACGCTGATATCCTGCCGGATCGCGTCCTGGTGGAAAGGGAGCTGGAGTCGGCCTTCGGAGAAGTGTCCCGCCAGCTGGCCCGGACCCTGCACGAGGAAGACGTCATGATGGCCCCGGTCCTGTTGCAGGCCGATGTATCCTTCTCTGTCCGGGCCGACCTGGACGAGTCGCTGGAAGCCGCCCTGCAGGCCGAGAAGCCCGACCTGTTTCCGACCCTGGTAACCCAATACGCCCTGCGCCAGGGGCTCCCCAGCTTCTCGACCCTCTACAACCGGGCCGGCATCAGCCGCCAGCTCTTCTCCCGGATGTGCGCCTTCGGCAGCTCTTCGATCCCCAAACGGGAGAACATCCTGCGGATCGCCTTCGCCCTGCGGGCCACCCCCGAGGAAGCCGAGCGGCTGCTGAACGCCAAGGGCTACGCCTTCCGGGACCACGACCGGACCGACATTATCCTCCGGTACTGCCTTTCCCGCCGGATCCACGATCCGCGGCAGGTCGACGCCCTGCTGGATGACCACGGCTGCCCCACGCTGTTTTCGGACCCTGGTTGAAGGAGCTCGCCGAAGCCAACCATGTGAATTTCTCAAAGGTTCTGCAGACCGCCCTCAGGGACATGCCCTTCTGAACTCCATGTCCTTTCGACGTACGTTGCGTACGCCCGGATCCCATGGAGCCCAGAAGGGACATGCGCACCTTATCCAGCCACGACCGCCTCGAGAATCGCGAGGAACTCCGCGCCCTTCATGTTGACGGCCCGGATCCGGTACCCGATATTGTGGGCGACAAACTGGGCTGTATAATACTCGACCGGGCCTGCGCCCTCCTCCACGACCTCGAGACCCACCAGCATCTCGATGCCATCAACCGTTGACATCTCGCCGTTCCCGTAGACGCAATCCGTCAACGGCAGCTCGCCCTGGTCGTTCAGGTCGAAGAAAACCCGCGGGGCCGACGGATCCCCGGCGTCCGCAGAGTACGCGATGCCATCCATCAGGAACACAGTCCCGCTGCGGAACAGCATCGCCGATACCAGCGGCGCATCCGCCTTCAGGCCGCCAGGCAGGGCGGGGATGGGATCGCGGCCAAAGAGCCCGGCCAGGTCCTCATGGGCCAGCTCGACGGTGTCCGCATCGGGAGGCATGGCGATCCGCCCGCCGCCCCGGGACACCTCATGGATCACGAGGGTGCCGTTCGAGAGGGAGACAGTCTTGCCCGCCTCAAAGGCGAACTCCACGGGCTTCGGCATGGAAAGAAAGAGGACCAGGGTGGCGATGGCCAGTGCGGCGGCCGCAGAGCCGAAGGCCAGTAAAAGTGATGTCTTGCGTTTCATGGGGGGTGTGCTCCTTTCCTGCGCGACGCCGCTGCGCCGCACGTTGTCCCGAAGCCGGCTCCATCCGTCGGGCGCTCCGTCCCGGGACATCCGCCGCAGCCGTCGTTCCAGTTCCTCGTTTTGTCTGCTCATGGCAGGCGCCTCCTTCCGCTCTCGCGTCAGGCCTACGGAACCCCCGTCAGGCCCTCTCCCGAAATCCCTCCGGCTCGCCCAGCTGCTCCGCCAGGCGCCGCAGGGACCGGCGATACCGCCAGTGCACCGTGCTGACCGGCAAGCCCGACAACCGGGCCACTTCCTTCAGCGGCAGTTCCGCCACCGCCCGCAGCAGGACGACCTGCCGGTCCCGGGGCTCCAGGATGTCCAGGGCCCCCAGGAGGTCGAGCCGATCCGCCGTCCGGCTTTCGGTCCGGTCCTCCGCCGGCAGGGATTCCTCCGGTACCTCGTCGACCCCGATTTCCCGGGCCGACTTTCGGATCCGGTCGATGGCCAGGTTCCGGGCGATGCGCAGGATCCAGGCCCTCGGATTCCCTCCCGGCCGGTAGGTGGCCGCCTTCGCCCAGACCTGCAGGAAGACGTCCTGGGCGTTGTCGTCGGCCGTGGCCCGGTCCCGGAGAATCAGCAGGGAATAGGAATGGACCGCATGGTGGAACTCCCGGTACAGGCCCTCGAGCGCCTCGAGGTCGCCGTTCGGGATTCGGAGGACCAGGGATTCCATCTCACGGTTGTCCATCGCCACCTCCCTGACCATAGTACGACCGGGAAGGGCGGAATTTCCAAAGGGACGGACAATTAAATCACGAAAGTTTTCGTTCGCGCAGTCCGGACGCCCTGCGCCGCGCCCGCCGGCACGGCGCTGCGCCGTCTCCTGGCGTCACGCTGTACCCCTCTGGAACTCCATGTCCTTTCGGCGTACGTTGTGTACGTCCGGGACACAAGCGTTTCAACACGTACGTTGCGTACGCCCGGGATACATGCGTTTCAAAACGTACGTTGCGTACACCCGGATCGCATACGGTTCAGAAGGGACATGAGGGCGCTGCGCACCCCGGAGCTGTCGGCCGTTCCT
>JAKPNJ010000228.1 GCA_029548445.1 Bacillota bacterium
GCCTGGTCCGGAACCTGCGTTTCCAGGGACTGGCCTTCCGGGACACGGACGGCCCGGAAACCTTCGGCCGCGGCGACAACTTCGTCGAGGAGGCGGCGATCCTGCTCTCCTATGTGGACGGTATCGTCGTGGAGGGCTGCCGGATCGCCAACACCGGCGTCCACGGCATCCTCCTGGACGATTATGCGCAGCATTGCGAGATCCGGAACAACCTGGTGGAACAAACCGGATACAATGGCATCGCCCTCATCGGCAAGTACCATACCCAGGGATTCCCCGGCGTCGAGACCCCGGAGGACGGGATGTTCAACCGGGACAACCTGGTGGAGGGGAACCTGGTCCGGGAATCGGGGGACCTGGTGGGCCACAGCCATGGGATCTATCTCTATCTCAGCGGCCGCAACCGGATCCTCCACAATACGGTCTACCGGTCC
This sequence comes from Bacillota bacterium, assembly GCA_029548445.1. GTDB lineage: Bacteria > Bacillota > Clostridia > Saccharofermentanales > UBA5734 > JAKPNJ01. Next base: position 435 of record JAKPNJ010000228.1, read on the forward strand.
TCCAGCAACGCGATCACCCTCCACGGTGCCCTGTACGGATATATGGAGGGTGCCACCTGGTTCGGCATTCCCCTGACAAAGGAGAACTACGACGCCTTCTGCTATACCCAGGGCAACGAGGTCCGCGGCAACGACCTCTTCGACTCCATGTACGACAGCTCCGACGGCGGCATCATCGGGACCTTCGGGACCGGGCGGGGCAATGTGTATGAAGAGAATTTCGTCCACGATTCGACCGGGGTGCCCAAGGGCGGCGTCGTGGGCATTTACATGGACGACAGTTCCAACGGCGCCCTCATCCGGAAGAACGTCATATCCCGAATCGGCACCCGGGACCTGGAATTCTGCACGGTGACCATGCTGAAGGGGCTGGACATCGTGTTCGAGAACAACAAGGCGGTGGACTGCGTCACCGACTGGGGGATGATCGGGGTGGTGTACACCGGGGTGGAGGCCTACTCCACCGGCGGAACCCCGCCCTCGATCATCCCGGATACAAAGAATACGATCCTGAGGCGGAACATCATCGAGGAACGAAACTCGGAGGAGAAGGGTCGGGCCCTGTACCACCTGCAGCGGTACACACCGCCCATGATCGCCGAGGCGGACTGGAACCTCTACTTCACCACCCTGCCGTTCATGGGGGTATACGGAAACTCCCTGATGCCGGAATGGCAGGGATGGGGCTACCTGACCCTGGAGAAATTCTTCGCCCTGGAGGACGGCCGGCTGGAAGCCCATTCGCTGTTCGACCAGGATCCCTTGTTCCTGGACCCCGACGAGGACGATTACCGGCTGGATGCGGCGTCCCCCGCCTTTGGGCTGGGATTCGAGGAGTTCGACGTAACGGACGCGGGCATCGCGTCGGACAGCGCCTGGCGGACCCCCATGCTGGTGACCTTCCGATTGGCCCGGGACGGAGACACCTTGGCCGCCGATGTCCGGGTGGCATCCCTGCCGGGCAGCGCCGGGACCCGGCTGGTGCTGTGGGACCCGTACCGGCCGGAAGATGCCCGGACCCTGGACCTGGCCGGCAGCCGGACCCTTCAGATCGACGGCATCCCTGCCGGCAGCGAGCTGCACATCCGGCTGGAAGCCTATGACGCGACGGGGGCCCTCCTGGCCCAGTCGCCGGTCTATCGCCGGTTCGCCCTGGACCGGGCGTTCCAACACCTTATGACGGGACTGGCCCCATGAACAGGATGGCTTTCCGGCCGATCCGGTCCATGCTCGCCGGCCTGGCGGCCCTGGCCCTGCTGTTGGCTCTCCCGGTCCTGCCGGGGTGCGGCGGGTCGACCGGGACACCGACTCCCGACAAGGAGGCGACGCCGACCATGATCCCCAGCACAACCCTGCCTCCGGATCCTTCCGCCACCGACCAACCCTCGGATACCCCTACGGAGTCGCCGACGGAGGGCGCCTCTCCCCAGGCCACGCCCACCGCCACCCAGGGTGCCAGTCCCACTGCCACACCGGGCCCCAGCCCCACCGGCGCCGCGACGGACCCCGACCTCACGGACGTCTCCGGTCCCCATGACAGCCCGCTGCCGACGGGGCCCACCCTTGAGGAGATTCGGGCGTCGACCCCGGGCCGCCTGGTCTTCGTCGCCAAAACGGGAGACGACGGGAACCCTGGAACCGAGGACAAGCCTTTCCTGACCCTGGGCGCAGCGGCGAAAACCCTGGAGCCCGGGGACACCTGCCTCGTCCGGACCGGCATCTACCGGGAGACCGTGACCCCGCCTTCGGGGACCCAGGCGCGGCCGATCCGCCTCATGGCCTATCCGGGTGAACGGGTCGTCGTCAGCGGCGCCGACCGGACGGCCCTGGTGTGGACGAAGCACCGGGGTGCCATCTACAAGGCCGCCTTCTCCGGCACGACGAACCAGCTGTTCGTCGACGGCCGGATGATGGTGGAGGCCCGGTGGCCCAACGCCCAGGTGGACCGGCTTCTCTTCGCCGATTTCGCGGCGACCGGGTCCGGCACGGACCACCTGTCGCTGAACGACCCTGCCTTGCCCGACGGGGACTGGACGGGCGCCACGGTCCACATGTGGCCCGGCGACGAGTGGATCGCCATCACCCGCCTCATCACGTCCCAGGAAGGGAAGCGGCTGACCTACGACCGGCCCTACCCCCTGGGCGATGCCTATATCGAGAACGACCCGTACGCGCCCCGGCCCGGGAACCGATATTTCCTGTCCGGCACCCTGGCGGCCCTGGATGCCCCTGGCGAATGGTTCCTGGACCGGAAGGCCGGCCAGCTCTACCTGTACGCCCCGGACGGAAAATCCCCGGACACCCACCGGGTCGAGGTCCGGAAGCGACCCTTCTCCTTCGTGCTGGACAACCAGTCGGATGTCCTCGTGTCGGGATTCGAGTCCTTCGGCGCGGCCATTTCCATGATCGGGTCCGTCCGCTGCACGGCCGACCGGATCGACATGCGCTATCACGAGCATTTTACGGAAGTTGACGGATATGCCGCCACATGGGCCTATCGACTGAACCGGATGACCGGCCGCGACAACGTGTTCCGGAACTCCCGGATCGCCTTCTCGGCCGGGGACGGCATCCGGGTCGGCGGGGTCGGGAACCGGGTGGAAAACTGCCTTCTTCGGGACTTGAATTATGCCGGCGCCTGGCTGGCCCCGATCATGACCGAGCCGGAGGCAGGGGCCTCGGTGGGTGCGGTCATCTCCCGCTGCACCATCCGGAACGCCGGACGGAACTCGATCCTGTTCCAGCTGGCGGAACAGCTGACCATCGAGTACTGCGACGTGTCCAAGGCCTCCCTCCTGGTCAAGGACTGCGGGCTGATCTCGGCCTGGGGCACTGACGGGAAGGGATCCGTCATCCGGTACAACTGGGCCCATGACAATGTCGGCAAATGGACCTGCGGGATTTACCTGGACAACTACTGCCGGAACTTCACGATTCACCACAATGTGGTCTGGAACGTCTCCGACGCGGCCATCCGGATCAACAGCCCCGGCGAGGACATCGGGGTCTACAACAACACCATCCTCAACGGCTCCCAGGCCTTCGGAACCTTCACCTACTCCATGGATGTGCCCAGCCAGAAGGGCTCCCGGTTCTTCAACAACCTCTACACCGGTGCTTTCAACCGGGTGACCAACGAGAACGCGCCCGAGATCGGGTTCAACCTGGCCTTCGCAAACCTGGCCGACATCCTGGATGGCGCGTACCTGCCGATCGCCGGCTCGCCGGCCCTGGACGCCGGGACGGAAATCCCCGGCGTGACGGACGGCTTCGTCGGCAGCGCCCCGGACATCGGGGCCTATGAGAAGGGCCTGCCGCGCTGGGTGCCCGGCGCCGACTGGGAGGAGTGACGTCCCATGACACGATACGGCATGGTGATCCGGCTTCGGCCGGAAAAGCAGGAGGAATACCTTCGGCTGCATGCGGATCCCTGGCCGGAGGTGGTGGCCATGATCCGGGCCTGCCATATTCGGAACTACAGCATCTTCCTGCATGACGGCCTGCTGTTCGGCTACTGGGAGTACGACGGCGACGACTTTCGGGCGGACATGGCCCGGATGGCGGCGGACCCCCTGACCCGGCAATGGTGGGGCCTGACGGATCCCTGCCAGGAACCCCTGCCGTCCCGGAAGGAAGGGGAATGGTGGGCAGGCATGGAGGAGGTTTTCCATGTGGACTGATCCGGGGGCCACGGGATCCCGACGCCGGATTCTCGACTCCCTGGCCCACCGGGAGCCGGACCGGGTTCCCATCGACCTGGGCGCGACCCCCAGCAGCGGCATCTCCGCCGTGGCGTATGGCCGCCTGCTGCCGCACCTGGGGCTGGCCGGGCTGCCCAACCGGGTATACGACGTGGTCCAGGAGCTGTCCGAGCCGGATTTCCCTGTCCTGGACCGATTCGGCGTCGATGTCCTGGACATCGGCCGGGCCTTCAACGCCGATCCCTCCGCCTGGGCTCCCCTGGAGCTGATTCCCGGGACGCCGGCCCTGTATCCGGCCTGGTTCCGGCCTGGCCCGGCCCCGGACGGCGGCTGGGAAGTCGTCCGGCCGGACGGGCTGCGCATCGCCCGGATGCCGCCGGGAGCCACTTTTTTTGACCAGGCGGTCTTTCCCTGGGTGGACGGCTATCCGGACAAGTATGCCGGGCTGGACGAGGCCATGGACCAGGTTCTCTGGTCGGCCCTGGTCCACTCCCCCTGGGACCGGGCCGGGGAGGAGGGGTTTTGGGACCGACTCCGGGCCCATGCCCTGGACCTGCGGCGGACCACCGACAAGGCCCTGGTGATCGTCTGCGGCTGCAACCTGTTCGAGTGGGGCACCTTCCTGCGGCGCCTGGACAACTTCCTCATGGACCTGGTGCTGGAGCCCGATCGGGTGGAGGGTCTCCTGGACGCCCTGATGGAGCGGCACCTGGCGTTCCTGGACCGGGTGTGCCGGGCGGTGGGCGATGTAGCGGACATCCTGCGCTTCGGCGACGATCTCGGCATGGACCAGGGCCCCCTGCTGTCGCCGGAGGACTACCGGCGGTTCTTCAAGCCCCGGCATGCCCGGCTGTGCGACTTCGTCCGGCGCCACAGCCGCATGCACACCTTCCTCCACAGCTGCGGCTCGATCCACGCCCTGATCCCTGACCTGATCGAGGCCGGCTTCGAGATCCTGAACCCGGTCCAGACCAGTGCCAGGCACATGGAACCGGAGCGGCTGAAGCGGGACTTCGGCCGGGACGTGACCTTCTGGGGCGGCGGGTGCGATACCCGGCGCGTCCTGAACCGGGGAACCCCCGGGGAGGTTCGGGACCATGTGCGGCGGAACCTGGAGATTCTCTCGCCCGGTGGCGGCTTTGTCTTCTCTGCGGTTCACAACATCCTGTCCGATGTCCCGCCGGAGAACATCGTGGCCATGATGGATACCGTCCTGGAAACCTGATGCATCACGAAAGGAAGACACCATGAAGAGAGCCTCGCGCATTCACACCCGCCTGTTCCGCTTCGCCAGTCTCGCCTGCGCCGTTCTCCTGGCCTTGGCCGGATGCGCCGGGCCCGATCCCACCGAGGAGGTGAGTCCCACCATGTCCCAGCCCACCGATCCTGCAACACCCGCCGCCTCCCCGACGCCCACCCCGCCCCCGCCCGCTGCCATGGGCGAGACCAATGCCGACGGGACCGTGTCCTTCTATGTAGACGCGGTCCGGGGCAAGCCGGACGGCGCCGGCACCCAGGCCGATCCCACCACCCGCCTGTCGGTGGCCATCGAGCGGATGAAGGCGGGGGACACCGTGTTCATCGGGGAGGGGACCTATACCGGCTCCCACTTCCTGCCGGGAGGCGAAGAGGGCAAGCCGATAACCCTGCAGGCCTGGGGAGATGCGAAGCCCGTCCTGACCGCGACCATCGCCTACGCAGGACCCTGGGAGAAGGTCCGGGACAACATCTACGTGGCGGACGTCTCGGCCCTGGCGTACAAGATGGACACGACGAATCCCCAGGTCTTCCTGGACGACGACGCCCTGGTCGAGGCCCGGTATCCCAATATGGGGCCCACCATGGACACGATCATGGACTACCGCAGGGCCGTGGCCCAGGCGGGGACGGACAAGGCCACCCTGGTGGCGCCCGATGACATCCCGTCGGACATTGGGGGCGCCACGGCGGTTGTGTGGCCGGGCAGCAACGGCCTGGCAGGATGGGTGGCCTGGACCTCCCCCGTCGCGTCGGTGGAGGGCCGAGAGATCCACCTGGGCATGGAAATCGACCGGAACGAGCCCGTTATTGGCGGGAAGGCCTATACACCCTTCCCCGGCAATGCTTTCTATGTCACAGGTTCCCTGTCCCTGCTGGATGCCCCTGGCGAGACTTTCTATGACCGCAAGACCGGGCGGATGTATGTCTGGCTGCCCGACGGCGGCGACCCGACCGGCCGGGCCATCCGGTTCCGGGGGAAAAGTTCCGTCGTCCTCCACGCGGACGGGAAACGGCACATCCGCCTCCAGGGGCTGACAATCCTGGGAGGCGGCATCCGTATGGACGGCGCCGGTCACTGCGTCATCGAGGACTGCGTCATCCGGTATGCCGACCATTTCCAGGGGAACGGCTATGTGTCCGGCAGCCAGACGGAAAGCATGGTCGTCACGGGTGACGACCTGGTCGTCCGCCGCTGCGTCTTCGGGCCCACGGCCGGCAACGGGATCCTGCTGGGCGGGAACCGGGTCGTGTTTACGGACAACTATGTCCAAAACAGCAATTACGCCGGCAACGACTATGCGGCGGTCTTCGTTTTCCGCTCCACCGACCTCGAAATATCCAGGAACCAGTTCTACAATTCCGCCCGGGCCCACATCTTCTTCGCCATCGGGGTGAGATTCGAACGCTGCGTCATCGAGCACAACCATTTCAAGGACCATGCCACCCTGAACAGTGACGCCGGGGCGTTCTACACCTGGTCCTGCGACGGCGGCGGCACCGAAATCCGGTACAACCTGGTCGAGTGCGGGAACCGGAACGACAACGGGACCATGATGAAACTGCGGGAAGGCCTGTATGTCGACAACTACTCCTCGAATTTCTCGGTCCACCACAACATCGTGATCGGGGGCGGCGCGGGACTCCAGATCAACCTCCCGAATCCCGGGACGACCTATGCCCACAACACCGTCATCGGGGCGCAGCACGGCATCGGGTTCTTCTCGGTGCCGAAGGACGACGCGGACGGGACCGGCATCCGGGTGGCCAACAACCTTTTCGCCGACCTGAAGGGACAGGACATCCGCTATTACGGGACGGGGGCCGGCAAGGCGGAGAGCTACGCCGGCAGCCTGCAGGATGGCCGGATCCCCGTACCGCAGAATCCCGACCGGCAAATCGTGTCGTCGAACAATCTCCGGGGCGAGGTGGATGCGTCCTTCCGGCCGGTGGCCGGCTCGCCGGCCGTTGACGGCGGGGTGGTGGTGGAGGGCCTGACAGGCGAATTTGCCGGCAGCGCCCCCGACATCGGCGCCCTGGAATCCGGCCTGCCCATGTTCGAGTACGGGCCCACCTGGGAACTGCCGTAATCTTGCCTGGAACCGATAGGAGGAGCCGGCATGGGTCGTCCCAATTGGAGGTCCTTCTTCAGGGCATCGGCATGCGTCCTTGTCATCCTGGCGGCCCTCCTGCTGGCCACCCCTTCCTGCCGTTCGGATGCGCCCAGTCCCACGCGGGAGCCGACGCCGACCGAATTCGTCCAACCGACCGGGACAACCCCGGTCCCCAGCGAAGGAGAGCCGACAGGCAATCCAGCCATGGAGAACAGGGACTACTGGGTCGATCCCACAGGGAACAATGACGGCCCCGGCACCCGGGACCAACCGCTCCGAACCATCTCGAGGGCGGCGGATCTCGCCCGGCCGGGCGACCGGGTCGTCATCCGGGACGGCGTCTACGACGAAGTCGTCTCCCTGGTCCAATCCGGCACCGCCGAGCATCCCATCGTTTTCCAAGCCGAAAACCGCCACGGGGCTGTCCTGACCGGGGAGTCCAACCATTTCCGTCCCTTCAGCCCCGGGTACGGGAAGCATATCGTCCTGCGGGGATTCTGGTTCCGGAATTGCCCCCTCCATCCATCCGGCATGTATGGGGCCCAGGTGGTCATGCCGAACACCGGGTGGCGGGTGGAGGACTGCCGCTTCACCCGCTGTGGCGTGGGCATCGGGTACAGCACCGGCAGCATCGACACCTCGAATATCACGGTCCTCCGCTGCGTCTTCGAGGACATGGCCGTGACGGCCTCCTGGGCCTGGGCCGGGCCCGGCCAGCGGATGGAGGGCCATCGGATCCAGGACACGATCCTCCGCCGCTGCAACACCCTGAACCTGGACCCGGGGTTTGGCGCCATGGGCATGAAATACGGCTATACCCGGAACCTGGTGGCGGACGGCGTCATCAGCTACGACAACAACGGGATCGGCTTCTGGCTCGACTGGAACAACGAAAATTTCCTGGTACAGAACTGCACCTTCTTCGGGAACCACGCCGGCATGGCCTACGCCAACTTTACCGACAACCAGCTGCGCAACCAGAAGTGGGCCGGCGTCGGGTTTGCCAGCGAGGGCAATCCGTCAGGCCGGTTCCTGGGCAACACCTGTTACAGCAACCTGTGGTCGGGGGTCAGCCTGTGGGAGAGCGGATATGACGGCGGCATCCTGGTGGAAGGCAACCTGTTCGTCGACAATTCCATCCACGTGGAGTTTCGGGCCATGGACCGGCGCAGCGACGAGGATCCAATGGTGGGCCTCTCGGACGTTACCCTCCGGGACAACCGGTTCCTGGATTGGCGGGATGTCTGCTGGTACACGGGCGGTCTCGTCGACACGATCTCGGACCTGCCGACCCCCGGCGACGCTGGGTTCGTCATCGACCGGAACCGGTACTTCCTGGCTTCGCCGACGGACCGGGACTTCTTCGGCAAATGGCTGAACATCCTGACGCGAAGCTTCGGGGAGATGCAGTCGAAACTGGGCGTGGAGGCCGCCGGGAGCGTGGAGCCCCTGACCTTCGACGCGACACGGATTCCGGTTTTCGAGACGACCCTGGAGGATGTGGGGACATCCCGCATGACCCAGGTGCCGTCGGCCTTGGCAGAGGAGACCACCATCGACCGGGCGATCCTGGGACTGGCGGAAGGGGACACCGCGACGATTCCCGTATTCGGCCGCAAGGCCATCCGGCAGGAAGGGGACCGGTGGATGACGGAAGTCTACGATCTCCAGGCCCGGTACGTGACGCTCGTCCTGACCGAATCCCAGGCCCGGCGGCTCGAAGAAGAGATCCAGCCCTTCGCCTCCATTGCCCCGGTGGACATCGGGATCCGCCTGGTGACGGTCGAGCCCTATCGGATCGAGGCAACGCTGTCGGACTGATCCGAGGAGATTTCCATGGACAGGAGCTGCTTGCACCGGATGACCATGGCCCGGCATCCGGAAAAAGAATTGACGCGCAACAAGGAGGAAGCCCATTCATGCAACGATGGACAGGGAGTACGACGTGCCGTCCCTTTTCGGCTTT
>JAKPNJ010000264.1 GCA_029548445.1 Bacillota bacterium
ACGCTCTTCCGATCTAACAGTATGAAACCCAGTTGGCGGAGAACCCGGACGCCCTCAACGCCTTCTTCGGGGTTCGGGAGATGTTCGAGGCGAAGTATGGCGGCACCTTCGAGCTCATCGTCGTCCCGTGGGCGGACATCACCGCCAAGATCATCTCGATGCAAGCTGCCGACGACGCCCCGAACATGATGCTGCTGTCCGACCAGTCCTTCCCGCTGGTGGCGGCCAAGAACATCCTCCAGCCCCTGCCGGAGGAACTGGACGTCTCCTGGGTTCCGCAATTCTACATCGACGCCTATACGTACATGGGCAAGACGTACGGCGTCGGAACCGGGAAACCGTCCCTGTCCTACATCGCGTACAACAAGGACATGTTCGAACTGGAAGGCCTGCCGGATCCCTTCGACCTGTGGAAGGAAGGGAAGTGGGACTACGATGCCTTCTACAACGCCGGCTCCACCCTGACGAAGGACTTCGACAACGACGGCCAGATCGACCAGTGGGGCTTCTGCACCTGGGGCACCTATGTCTCCCAGCTGATCCAGTCCAACGGGGCCCGGCTCGTCCTCTTCGAGGAAGACGGCGCCTATTCCGGGCTCAAGGATACCAAGACCATCGAGGCCCTGACCTTCATCCAGAAGATGCTGAAGATGCCGGGGGGGTTCATGAACCCGGCCAACTACCAGACTTTCCAGGCCGACTTCATCGCCGGCAAGCTGGCCATGACCCATGGCGTGTACCTGCCGAAACCCGCCGAGATGAAGGACACCATGGCCATCGTGCCCTTCCCCCACGGTCCCTCCGGCGAGCCCATGAGCATGCATGTCCAGGTTTTCGGGTACGGCAGCCCCACCGGCGCCACGAACTTCGAGGGGGTCATGGCCTTCCTGTACATGATGGAACAGGAAGTCAAAACCAACCCGGTCTACATGGAAATCGGCAAGCGTCTCTACGGCGACGAGGCCTACACCCTGCTCTTCGAAGAGGAGCGCAAGTATGAGTACTCCAACGACCGCAACTTCGCCGATGTCTGGTCCATTTACTGGTACATCGCCGACGACCTGCAGCAGGGTATCCCGCCGGCCACCGTGGCCGAGACCCGGGATCCGGAAGTCCAGGCCGCCCTGGACAAGTCCTTCAACGACTGATCCGCGGGCGGGAGTCCGTGACGGGCTCCCGCTCCTCCCGCGACACCGGGGCCCACCCGAAAGGGTAGAAAGAAAAGGAGGAACGTCCCATGAAAAGAACCCTGAGCCTGCTCCTGGCCGTCCTGTTCGTGATGGCCTTCGCCGGGACCGTCCTGGCGGAGACTGTCGTGAGCGCGGACTTTTCTGCAAGCATGCCGGCCGGCATCTACTATGACGACCCGGCCGACACGGAGTATGTGTACAACATGGCCGCCCAGAACGGGGTCGCGGACGGGAAGTGGGTTGTCGCCGACTTCTACTACAACACCGATCCGCTCTGGACATATGGCGATTGGGCCACGCCCCTGGCCACGGACTACCACACGGTCAAGTTCGACTATGGGACCACCTACAAGATCAAGTTCGACTGGTGGCTGCCGGCGGGCCTGGCGGAAGGCGACATCGTGGCCATGGGCTGGCGGAAAGTCGGCGCCTGGGATGTGACCCTGAACTGGACCGACATCGTGACGGCTCCCCAGACCGAGGGCGCCTCCGGCACCTTCGAGATGGACGTCCAGATGCTGGCCACCGAGGACATGGGCGGCAAGACCCCCGCCGAGATCGAGACCTACTTTACGGACAATGACAACTGGTGGCAGCTGTACACCAAGGGCGTCGATGCGATCACCATCGACAACTTCTCCATTACCACCGTCGAGGCCGAGCCCACCGAGGTGGAGGCCACGCCCACCCAGGGCGAGAGCCCCAACACCGGGGACGTTTCCGCCCTGGCCTTCCTCGTGCCGGTGCTGCTGGCCTCCGCCGGCGCCCTGGTTGCGACCCGCCGCCGCTGATCCGGCTTCGCGACGAACCGACTGATCTGAAGCCCTGCCCGAAACCGGTGCCGGTCCGTCTTCGGACCGGCACCGGGAAGGGCCCCTCAGCAGGGAGAATGCCGTGAGACGAAAACAACCCCAGTCTGCGGCCGGGGACACACACTTCCGTTTCCCGGCTGCGCTCCTGGCGGTCATTGTGCTCCTGCTGGCCACGGCCTGCGGCCCAGGGCCGACTCCGTCGGAATCGCCGACCCCCACCGAGGAGGCGCCTGCCATGAACGCCGACCTGTATGTTTCTCCCGCCGGCCGTGATGACAACCCCGGGACTTTTCAGGAACCCTTCGCCTCCCTGGCCCGGGCTGTCAAGGCCGTGGGGGACTTGAAAAAATCCGGACAGGACCGGGACCTGGTGGTCTATCTGCGTGGAGGCGAATACTTCCTGAAAGCGCCGGTCATGCTGACGGAAGCGGATTCCGGCGAAAACGGCCACCGGATCATCTACCGTGCATACCCCGGCGAGACGCCCGTCCTCCTGGGGGCGGTCCCGATCACGGACTGGGAGGAGACGGAGCCCCGGGGCGGCCACAGGACCTTCCGGGCCCCCATCGCCGACCAGTGGCTGTTTCATACCCTATACGAAGACGATACCCGGGTCCGCAAGGCCCGGACGCCCAACGAGGGATACCTGGCCCTGGAGTCCGGGGCCACGGAGAACCGGGCCACCTGGGTCCGGTTCAGGGAGGGCGACCTGCCGGAGTTCGATTTCCGGCGGACCCAGCTGCTGGCCTGGTGCGGCAGCATCGGCACGCTGCAGAACAACTGGCGGTCGGACCTGTACCCCATTCTGGACATCCGGTGGGATGAGCGCCGCATTCGGCTGGGTGGAGCCCCCTGGTGGCCCTTCACACCCGACAACCGGTACTTCGTCCAGGGCGCCATCGAGTTCCTGGACGCCCCCGGGGAGTACCACATCGACCGGAAAGACGACTGGCTGTATTATATCCCGCTGCAGGGCGATGTCGAGGGCCATCGGATCCTCGCCCCGACCACCGGGACCCTGGTCTCCCTGGCGGGCAGTTCGCCCAAGTCTCCCGTCCACCATATCTCCTTCGAGGGACTCTCCTTCCGCTTCACGGATTTCAGCGAGGAGTACCTCGGCGGCAGCGCCCAGGCCCATGAGGGCGCCCTGACCCTGGTCAACACCCAGGACATCGACATTCTCGGATGCCGCATCGCCCAGGT
>JAKPNJ010000280.1 GCA_029548445.1 Bacillota bacterium
TCGGGGAGATGGGGGCCCTGACGGTCCTGCGGGTCCTGGCCCTGGTCATGGCCGCCCTGGACCTGTGGTTCCTGTCCAGGATCGACGAACCCCCCAATCCGCCCGGCGACCGCTTCCAGCCGGCCACCCTGCTGGCCTGCCTCCGGGAAACCCCCTCCTATTTCAGGACCGTGGCAGCCATGATGCTCTGGAGTTTCTTCGTTTCGATTCCGGGGCAGTACTATACGATCTACCTGCTGTCGGACCTTTCCGTCGGCTATACCTTCCTGTCGGGCGTCAACCTGGTTTATACGGTGATGGTGATCGGGACCACCGGGCTCTGGACCCGGTTCCTTCGGCCCCGGCCATGGAACCGGACCCTGGTGTGGATGATCGCCGCCTACCTGCCCCACTTCGCCATCCTGGCCGGCGTGGGCCCCTCCAGCGTGTTCCTGTATCCCCTGGGCATGACCTACGCCTTCCTCTTCGCCGTCGGGCTCAACATCGGGTTCGTGAACCTGCCGTACCAGGGCCTGCCCGAGCGGAACCGAACCGCGTACCTGGCAATATACAACGCCATGAACAGCTTCGCCCTCCTGCTGGGCACCCTCCTGGGACGGATCTTCATGGAGTTCCTGATCCCGCCGACCTTTCCGGTCCTGGGCGTCGAACTGGCCCCGGCCCAGGTGCTGCTCCTCCTGACGGGACTGGGCATGGGCCTGTCCCTCCCGGTCATGCGCCTGCTCATGGCCGACGGCCGGACAGCCGCCCCTCAGGCCGTGCCGGAGCCCTTGCGCCCCGAATGAGCCTGTGATATCATCGGTCATGCAGACAGCCCCTTGTCACAAAGAGTGGGATTTCCCACTCTTTGTTTCATGATTGGGAGCAAAGGACAGGAGAGGAACCGATGCGTCGCGGTGTGGCGGAACAGGCCCGGGAGGCCGTGGAGGCCCTGGTCGGATCCATGGGGTACGACCTCGTGGAAACCGAGTACAGGAAGGAAGGCCCTAACTGGATCCTTCGTTTCCTTATCGACCGCCGGGGCGGCATCGGGATCGAGGACTGCGTCGCCGTGACCAGGGCGGTCAGCCCGGAGATCGACCGGCTGGTCGACATGCCGGGCCCCTACCACCTGGAGGTGTCGTCTCCCGGCCTGACACGTCCCCTGAAGACGCCGGCCGACTGGATCCGGCATGAAGGGGAAGAAGCGGACGTCGATTCCCTGTCCGAAACCGAGGCCGCTGTCCGGACCACCGGTATCCTGGCCGGATACGACGCCGAGACGGAAATCCTGTCCATCCGGACCGGCGATGGCGACATGAACCTTGTCGGCATCCCCCGGACCCGCATCCGGGAGGTCCGGAGAACGATCCGGTTCCGATGATCATCCGGCCCCTTACGGGGGCCTGAAGCCCAATAGGAGGAAGGAGACCGCCCGATGAACACCGAACTGATCGAAGCCCTGAAAATGCTGGAGAAGGAGCGGGGCCTCGACCTGGAGACCCTCTTCCAGGCCATCGAGGAAGCGCTGGTATCCGCATACAAAAGGGAGTTCGACGCGAAGACCACGAGCAACATCCGGGCCGAAGTGGACCGGACCACCGGCGAAATGCAGGTCTTCCTCCAGAAGACCGTCGTGGAACAGGTGGAGGACGAGGCCACCGAGATTCCCCTGGAAGAGGCCCAGGCGATTTCCGACGATTTTGTCGTCGGGGATGTGATGGAATTCCAGCTGTCGCCCCAGCAGTTCGGGCGACTGGCGGCCCAGGCGGCCAAGAGCGCCATTAACCAGCGCCTCAACGCCGCCGAGAAGGAGCGCATCCAGAACGAGTTCAGCAGCCGGATCGGGGAGCTGGCCGTGGGGGTCGTCCAACGCCGGGACCGCCGCGAGGTGATCGTGGACATCGGCCGGGCGGAAGCCGTCCTGCCCTATCCCGAGCAGGTCCGGGGCGAATCCTACCAGTTCAACCAGCGGATGAAGTTCCTGATCCTCCGGGTGGACGAGAAGAAGAGCCGCCCCATCGTATACATCTCCCGCAGCCATCCGCACCTGGTCCGGAAGCTGTTCGAGAAGGAAGTGCCCGAGATCGCGGCGGGCATCGTCGAGATCGTCGCCATTTCCCGGGAAGCCGGTTCCAGGAGCAAGATCGCCGTGGCCAGCCGGGACGAGAACGTGGACCCCGTCGGGGCCTGTGTCGGCCAGCGGGGCCTCCGGGTCCAGTCGATCATGGACGAGCTGAACGGCGAAAAAATCGACATCATCCCCTGGAGCCCCGATGTGGTCCAGTTCATCAGCAACAGCCTGAACCCGGCCAAGGTCCTGCGGGCGGATGTCTATGAAGAGGAGAAGACCGCCCGGGTCGTGGTGCCCGACCACCAGCTGTCCCTGGCCATCGGGCGGGAGGGCCAGAACGCCCGGCTGGCGGCCCGCCTGACCGGGTGGCGGATCGATATCCGGAGCGAGGCCCAGTTCCGGCAGATGCTGGAGGCGGAGATCATGGCCCGCTTCACGGCCGCTGCGGAGCAGGCCATCGAGGCGTCCGGCGGGGACGAACCCGCCGCGGACGAAGCCGACACGGGCGGGCAAGCCGGTCCCGACGCGGGAGAAGGAGCCTGAGGCATGATCCGGCAAAAGCGGGTTCCGGAGCGGATGTGCGTGGCCTGCCGGACGATGCGCCCCAAGCGGGAGCTGGTCCGGGTGGTGGCGTCGCCGGACGGGACGGTGTCCCTGGACCCGGGCGGACGCAAACCCGGTCGCGGGGCCTACCTGTGCCGCAGCGGCGATTGCCTGGCCGCCGCCCTGAAAGGGCGCAAACTCGACCGGGCGCTGAAGACCCAGGTGGCTCCGGCCCTGCTGGAACCCCTGGCCCGGGAACTCCGGGGACTGCCGGAGGAAGGAGCGACGGACGATGGATCTTGAGGAAAGGGCCCTCGGGCTGCTGGGCCTCGCCACCCGGGCCGGCCGGACCGCTCCGGGACAGGATGCCGTCCGGATCGCTGCCCTTGGCGGGCAGGCCTGCCTGATCCTGCTGGCGCCGGACGCGTCGGAGGGAACCAGGAAACAGGTCCTCCGGCTGTCGGAGAAGACCGGCGTCCCGGTTCGGCTGGCGGGGACCCGTGAGAGCCTGGGCAGCAGGACGCGAAAAGCCCTGTGTTCCCAGGTGGCGATCCTGGACCGATCCTTTGCGGATCGGCTGGTCGAAATGCTGGATGAGAGGGAAACGACCGGGGGCCCGGAACCGGAAGGGTCCGGGAGTCGGGAATCGAAATAGGGAAGAACCGGGCAGAAGCCCGAATATGGAGGAAGAACACCCAACATGACGAAACAAGATGACAATTCCGGTCTGCGTGCAGGATTCGTTCGGGAGGACGGACTTCCGCCTCCCGTACGTCCCGGTGCCGCCGCCAGGACATCCCCGGCGGAGGATGCCGCCAGGGAACCCCGGAAGGCGAAACCGGTTCCGCCGCCTGCACCGGCCGCCGCGGCCGCCCCGACTCCGGAGGCCGAGGAACGGAAAGGGCCCGTGATCACGATGCAGGGGGTCTCGGGCAAGAAAATTTCCGTCGGCGTCGTCAAGAAGGTGGTCAGGATCGAGAAGCCCGTCGAGCCGAAGCCCGACGAGGGACCTGTCCTGCCTGAAACCCAGGCGTCCCAGGGACCGGCCGTGGACCTTCCCCCGGTTGCCAGGCCGGCGGCCGCCGCGCCGGTTCCCCCGGCCTCCGCCCCGGCGCCCGCGGTGGCTTCGGCTCCTGCGGCAGCTTCCGCATCGGCACCCGTGGCGACCCCGGTCGCCCCGGCTGTGCCTGCGGGTCCCTCCGCACAAGCCGCACCGGCTCCAGGCGCGGAGCCCCCGCCGACAGCCGTTCCTGCTGCCGCCGCCGCGGTACCCCCGCCGGTTCCCGTCCCCGAGGCGACTCCGTCGGCCCAGCCCCATCCGCCGGCCAAGGAAAGGCCATCGGCGGCCGCACCGGCCGCACCGGCCGCACACCCGCCGGTCGAGGGGGTTTCGGCCCCGGCGCCCGCCGTTTCCGAGGCATCGGCCGAAAACGTGCCGGCCCCCGCAGCGGCGGCCGCGCCTGTCGCGACTGTCGCGTCTGTCGCGCCTGTCGCACCTGTTGCGCCTGTAACGCCGCCGGCTGCGCCGGCAGCGGCCGGCATGGCCAAGCCGGGTGTACCGGCTTCGGCTGCGCCCGCCCGGGCGAAGCATCCGCCTGCTGCCGAAGGACCCGCCGGGTCCATCCCGGGGGCTGCGCCGTCGGCGCCCGCTCCCGCAGCCCCGACCGCCGCGGCCGTCCCGCCTGCCCCGTCCGCTCCGGCCGGACAGCCCGGCGAGGAC
>JAKPNJ010000298.1 GCA_029548445.1 Bacillota bacterium
GTCTTGCCGGCTCCGTTGGGACCGATCAGGCCGTCCAGGGCGCCGGTCTCCAACTCCAGGCTGAAATTCGACACAGCCCGCAGGCCGCCGAAGGAGAGGGACAGGTTTTCAACCGTCAGCATGCGGCTCATGTTTCCGCCACCTCCTGTCCTCCCGGTGCAGGCTTGTCCTGTGCGCCGCCGTCCTGTACACCGCCGTCCGTCGCGCCGCCAGCCGGCGCACCGGCGTCAGGCGCACCGGTGTCCGGCCCGCCTTTCGGCTTCCGGAGCCTGTCCCGGACCCGAACCAGGAACGCCTTGATCCTGGCCGGCGAGCCGATGAGGCGGAGTTCCCGGCGGCCCATGAGCCCCTGGGGTCGGAATCGCATCAGCAGCACCAGGACCAGGCCGTAGATCACCAGCCGCCAGTCCTGCAGGAACCAGAGGAGGTCCAGGGCGAAGACCACCAGGACGCTGGCGAAGAGAGTGCCCGTGATGCTGCCGAGGCCGCCCAGCACCACGATGATCACGAAGTCGATGGACTTGATCCAGGTAAACATCTGGGGGTTGATGTAGCCCAGGAAGAAGGCGTACAGTCCGCCCCCGACGCCGGCCACCGCGGCCGACAGGGTAAAGGCGAAGATTTTGTAGTAGGCCGTATGGACGCCCATGGCCCCGGCGGAGACCTCGTCCTCCCGGATGGATTTCAGGGCCAGGCCGGTGGAGGAGCGGATCAGGTTGGACATCCCCGCCACGGTCAGGACGAGGAACACGAAGACCCACAGGAATTTGGCGATGAAGTCGAGGGTGACGTTCCCGCTGTCCAGGAAGGGCGGGACGCCCTTGAGGCCCGCGGCGCCGCCGGTAATGCCTTCCAGGTTCACGAGGATGACCCGGATGACCTCGCCCATGCCCAGGGTCGTGATGGCCAGGTAATCGCCCCGCAGGCGCAGGGTCGGGATGCCGATCAGCAGGCCGAACAGGCCCGTGACGACCCCGCCGGCCAGGATGGAGGGGAAAATGGGAATCCCCACCCGCATGACAAGCGTCGAGGCGGTATAGGCGCCGATGGCCATGAGGCCCGCATGGCCCAGGGCCAGCTGGCCGGTGAAGCCCGAAATCAGGTTGAGGCCCAGGGCGATGATCGCGTAGATCCCGGAGAGGGTCAGGAGCTGGGCCACATATTCATTAATAACGCCGACGGCCATCAGGACGACCAGCAGGACGCCGACAGCCGCTACGAAGAGGGTCAGGAACAGGGGGTCTTTCAGGGTCTTCTTCATGCCGCCCTCCTCACACCTTGTCCCGAAGGTCGCGGCCCATGATACCCGAAGGCCGGACGAGGAGGATCAGGATCAGGATGCCGAAGGCCACGGCATCGGCCAGTTTCGAGGAGATGAAGCCCTTCGTGAAGGTTTCGGCCAGGGCGATAATGAATCCCCCCAGCATGGCCCCCGGGATGCTGCCGATGCCGCCGAACACGGCGGCCACGAAGGCTTTCAGGCCGGGCATCATGCCCATGTAGGGGTTGATCTGGGGGAAGGAGGAGGCGAAGAGGATGCCGGCCGCCGCCGCCAGGGAGGCGCCCAGGGCGAAGGTAAAGGAGATCACGTTGTTGACGGGAATCCCCATGAGCCGCGCCGTGTCGGCGTCCTGGGAGACGGCCCGCATGGCCTTGCCGATCCGGGTGCGGTTTATGATGACATTCAGCAGCACCATCAGGATCACGGCCACGACGAAGACGGCGACCTGGGTCAGGTTGACGGTCACCCCCGGCGCCAGCTCGATGTTGCGGACCGGGAAGGTGGGGTATTGGTAGGGGTTGGGACCGATGATGGGCAGGGACTTGGCGGTGTTCTGCAGAATGAAGGAGACGCCGATGGCCGTGATCAGGACATTGATCCGCGGCGCGCCCCGCAGGGGCTTGTAGGCCAGCTTCTCGATGGCCATGCCCACGAAGGCGGCGGCGATCATGGCGACAGGGAAGGCAACCAGGAGGGTCAGGGGC
>JAKPNJ010000312.1 GCA_029548445.1 Bacillota bacterium
AGCGCGGCCCTGCTGGCCATTCTCCTGGCCCTGGTCCTGGCCTGGACGACGGAATACCGGCGCCACTGGAGCGTCCTGGTCCTCTTCCTGTTCGTCGCCCTGTTTTTCGTCCCATCGGCCCTGGTCCAGGTCAATTGCCTGTACGACAAGGCGGAGGGCCAACGCATCGAGACCACCATCCTGGAGAAGCGGGAGCCGGACGGCGACTCCTGGCGCGGATCTGCCCTGTCGGTTCGCCTCCCGGACGGGACGGAACTGGAGCTGGAAGTGTCCCGGTCGTTCTTCGATCGCCATGCGCCGGGGGATCCGGTCACGGTCCGGGTGCGGCCCGGGTTCCTGGGCCTCCGGCACGCGGTCATCCCGGAGGGGGAAACGGACTGAACCAGGCGCGCCCTGCGTGCGAAGTCTGACGGATTTCCTGCGAAATGTCGACCTCCCCTTGCTGGCCGCACCCCCCGCCCGTCCGCTATAATGGGAGCACGGATCCGGGGCGCGGATCCGGCATCGCGAACCGAGAGGCGCCGCCACCCACAAGGCACGACGCATGGAGGGGAACGACCCATGGACAAGGACCCGACGCTTCCGGCCAACGAATCTCCTGGCACTTCCGCATCTCCCGAAACAACCCGGTCTCCCGGACAGCCCGCGACCCAAAATCGGGGATGGACCGTGGCCCTGGCGGGCCTGGGGGTCAACCTCGCCCTGGGAATCCTGTATTCCTGGGGCGTTTTTTCCGCCGCCCTGCGGGATGCCGGCTGGACCGCCACAGAGTCCCAGCTTCCCTACATGGTGGCCTGCCTGGTCTTCGCCCTCCTGATGGTGCCGGGCGGACGGCTCCAGGACCGGGTGGGCCCGAAGCTCGCCTTGCTGCTGGCCGCGATCCTGACCGGCGCGGGATTCGTCCTGTCTGGCGTGTTCCTGACCGTGGGCGGCCTGTCCCTCTTCTTCGGCGTGGTGTTCGGCACGGCCATGGGATTCGGCTACGCCGCGACGACCCCCGCCGCCATCAAGTGGTTCGGCCCCCATCGCAGGGGCCTGATCTCCGGCGTCGTGGTCAGCGGCTTCGGCCTGGCAGGCATCTACCTGGCCCCCCTGACGACCTTCCTGATCCATCGGTTCAACCTCCGGCTGGCCTTCGTCGCCCTGGGCCTGGGCTTCTCCGTCCTGATCCTCGTGTTCCGCCACTTCGTCCGCAATCCCCCCGCGGATCATGTGCCGCCGGCGGCCCCGGTGACCGCCGTGGCCCGGCGTCGGACGGCCGTCGCCCGGCGGGACTTCCAGTGGAAGGACATGATCCGGACACCCCAGTTCGCGGCCCTCTGGCTCATGTTCTTCTTCGGGACGTTCGCCGGCCTCATGATCATCGGGAAGCTGGCCAGCATCGGGAAGGAGCAGGTGGGGGTCACGCCCGGGGAGGCCGCGGTCTTCGTCATGCTGTACGCGATCTTCAATTGGCTGGGCCGGATCATCTTCGGCCTGGTGTCCGACCGGCTGGGCCGGAAGGGAACCCTGATCGCGATTTTTGTGATCCAGACCGCCTGCTACGCCCTGTTCGGGCTCCTGACGACCCCGCTCCTCCTGGCCCTGGGCACAGCGTGGGTCGCCTTCTGCTTCGGCGGGATGCTGTCGGTCTTCCCGGCGGCCACGGCGGACTCCTTCGGGGTACGGAACCTGGGGGTCAACTACGGCCTGGTGTTCACGGCCTGGGGATTCGGCGGCGTCCTGGGCCCCCTGCTGGGCGGCCTGGTCCGCGACTGGACCGGGAGCTTCAATATCAGCTATCTCGTGGCCGCCGGTCTGTGCCTGGCCGGGACGATCCTGAGTTTCCTGGAGAAACCACCGGTGGAACCCGAAACCGGGATGCCGGCGGTTCGGGACGGCGCGGCGGCGCCGGCCCCATGAACCAGGATGGACAGGAGGCGATGGCATGACACGGTCCGTGGTGTTCCAGCACCGGTCCCTGCCCAGGGAGATTCGCGACGAGAAGCAGCGGATGCCCATGGCGTACCTGGGCATCGGGATTCTCGAGTGGCATGGGGAACACAATGCCGCAGGCCTGGACGGCGTCAAGGCCGACGGGATGGCCGCCCGGTTCGCCGCGCGCTTCGGCGGCGTTGTCCTCCCACCCCTGTTCTGGGGGGACCATCGTCGGGACATCTGCGAGCTCGTATTCCGGCCGGA
>JAKPNJ010000003.1 GCA_029548445.1 Bacillota bacterium
GGCCCGGGCCATCGGGCGCGGCTGCGTCTTCCTGTGCATCTGCGGCGGCTACCAGATGATGGGGGCGTACTACCTGGACGCCGAGGGCAACACCCTGGAGGGCCTGGGCCTCCTGGACGTCCGGACCGAGGCGGGGGCCACCCGCTTCATCGGCAACACGGCCTACCGCTGCGACCTGCTGGGGAACGGACCCGACGCCGTGATCTACGCCTTCGAGAACCACGCCGGCCGGACCCGGCTCGGGCCGGGGGCCACGCCGCTGGCCCGGGTGCTCCGGGGCGCCGGCAACAACGGCGAGGACGGGACGGAAGGCCTCCGGTACCGCAATGTTTTTGCCTCCTACGGTCATGGCAGCCTGCTGCCGAAGAACCCCGCCCTGGCCGACTGGCTGCTGGCGTTGGCCCTGAATCCCGAATCCGGCACGGCCGCCGACCTGGCGCCGCTGTCCGACCTGCTGGAAAGGAGCGCCCGCGATGCCTGCGCCCGTCGCCTCTCCCTTTGAAAAAATCGAGTTCGTCAAGATGGAAGGATGCGGCAACGACTATATCTTCCTCGACTGCTTCGCCGGCGGCGTACCCCGGGACCCGGCCGGCCTGGCCCGGATCCTGTCCGACCGGCATGTCGGCATCGGTGGAGACGGCCTCGTGCTGGTGCTGTTTTCCCAGAAGGCGGATGTCCGGATGCGGATCTGGAATGCCGACGGGTCCGAGGCGGAGATGTGCGGGAACGCGATCCGGTGCGTGGGCAAGCTGGCCTATGAACGGGGCCTTGCGACCAGCAACCCGATGACCGTGGAGACCGCCGCGGGCATCCGGACCCTGGAATTGTCGGTCCGGGACGGCCAGGTATCCTGCGCCCGGGTCCACATGGGCTCCGCATCCTTCGATCCGGCCCGGCTGCCCGCCGAAGCCGAACGATACGACTTCGTCCGCCACCCCTCGGGGGTCTGGCAGGGGACCCTGGAGGCCGACGGCGAGACCCTTGCCGTGTCCCTGTGCTCCATGGGCAATCCCCATGCCGTGGTCCATGTCCGGGATACGGACCGGTTTCCGGTTACCCGGATCGGCCCCCTCCTGGAACGGCATCCCTGCTTCCCGCGACGGGCGAACATCGGCTTCGCCCAGGTGGCCGGGCCGGACGCGATCCGGCTGCGGGTCTGGGAGCGGGGCAGCGGGGAGACCCTGGCCTGCGGAACCGGGGCCTGCGCCGCCGCCGCCGTGTCCGCGGCCCTGGGCCTGTGCGGCCGGAAAGTCGACGTGACCCTGCCCGGAGGCACGCTCCGGATCGAGACCCCCCGGGAAGGACCCGTCCACATGACCGGTCCCTGCCGGACGGCCTTCGAGGGCACGGTCCGGGTCCCGCCCGCCGAGGACCTGTCCCGGGAATCCCAGTGAACCGCATCGCAAGGAGGACGCCATGAACCCCCTGACTTCCCGCGCCGAACCCCGACCGCCCCGCCGAGCCGTGTCCGGGGGCCTGGTCCTGGCCAACGGATCCGTGTTCGAAGGCCGGCTCCACGTCCCGGCCGGATACCCGGAAGCCGCCATGGATCCCCTGGTGGGCGAGGTGGTCTTCAACACCGGCATGGTCGGCTACCAGCGCCTGATGACCGATCCGTCCTACTGCGGGCAGATCGTGGTGCTGACCTACCCGCTGGTCGGGAACACCGGCGTCAACGAACTGGAATTCGAGGCTGCGGCCCCCGCCCTGTCCGCCATCGTGGTCCGGGAGATGACCGAGAACGATACCCATTACCTGGGGGCCGTCCGGCTGCTGGACTGGCTGTCCGGCCTGGGGATCCCGGTCCTCTCCGGCGTGGACACCCGAGCTGTCGTCCGGCAGCTGCGGGAGCAGGGCACCATGAACGGGGCCCTGGCGGAGGGATCTCCGTCCCCCGTCGAGCCCGGTCTCGCGGAACGCATCCGATCCCACCGGCTCTTCCATCCCGTGGGTCGGGTCACCCCCGCCGCCCCCTGCGTGGTGCCCGCCCCGGATGCCGCCGCGCCCGCCTTCCGGCTGGCCGTCCTGCATTATGGATGCAAGTCCGGCATCCTCCGGTCCCTGTCGGACCGAAACTGCGAACTGACGATCTTCCCGGCCGGAACCCCGGCGGACACCATCCTGGCCGGCGGGTTCGACGGCGTCGTCCTCTCCAACGGGCCCGGCGATCCCGCGGACTGCACCCACGAGGCGGAGCAGGTCGGGAAGCTGGCCGGCCGCCTGCCCATCCTGGCCATCTGCCTGGGCCACCAGCTGCTGGCCATGGCCATGGGAGGCACGACCGAAGCGCTGGCCTTCGGCCACAGGGGCAGCAACCACCCGGTCAAGGACCTGGTGGAGGGACGCTCCTTCGTGACCTCCCAGAATCATGGCTACGCGGTTCGGCCCGGGTCCCTGCCGCCGGGAGTGGCCACCGTCACCCATGTCAGCCTGAACGACGGGTCCGTCGAGGGGCTGTCCTACCGGGACATCCCGGCCATTTCCGTCCAGTTCCACCCCGAGGCGTCGCCGGGGCCCGCCGACACGGAGTATCTCTTCGACCGGTTCCTGGCCATGCTGGGCCGTCGCGGCTGAAGCCGCCGAAAGGAGCGCCGATCCATGGCATTCGCCAACCAGTCCTTCCTCGATATCCCCGAAACCTATCTCTTCTCGATGATCAGCCGCCGGGTGGACGAAGTCCTGCGCAGGCGGCCGGACCTCCGGATCCTGCGGATGGGCATCGGGGACGTGACGCGGCCCCTGCCCCCTGCCTGCGTGGCGGCCCTGCACAAGGCGACGGACGAGATGGCCGATGCGGCCACCTTCCGGGGATACGGCCCGGAACAGGGGTATCTCTTCCTGCGGGAGGCCGCCGCCCGGGAGGAGTACCAGGCCAGGGGCTGCGACATCGCACCCGACGAGATCTTCGTGGGAGACGGCTCGAAGAACGACATCGCCGCCTTCGTGGACCTGTTCGGCCAGCATAACCGGATCGGAATCCCGGACCCTGTCTATCCCGTTTACCTGGACAGCGTCCGGATCGCCGGGTTTTCCCCGCTGCAGGTCCTCCTGCTGCCCTGCACCGCCGACACCGACTTCGCCCTGCCGGTGCCCGACACGCGGCTGGATATCCTGTATCTTTGCTCTCCCAACAATCCCACCGGCACCGCCATGAACCGGGACCGGCTGGCCCGGCTGGTGGCCTACGCCCGGGAACACGGCACCCTGGTCCTGTTCGACGCGGCCTACGAAGCCTATGTCCAATCGCCGGACGTGCCCCGGAGCATCTACGAGATCCCGGGCGCCCGGGATGTGGCGGTCGAGTTCCGGTCCTACTCCAAGACGGCGGGGTTCACGGGCCTCCGGTGCTCGCTTTCCGTCGTGCCCCGGGGCCTGCTGGCCAGGACCCGGGTCGGCCACGATGTGGACCTGCATCGCCTGTGGCTCCGGCGCCAGACGACCAAGTTCAACGGCTGTCCGTACATCGTGCAGCGGGCCGCGGAGGCCGTCTATACGCCCGAGGGGAAGGCCCAGGTGGCCGCCCTCATCGACGGGTACCGGGAGACGACGGCCCGGATCCGGGCGGCGTTTGCCTCCCTTGGCAATCCGGTGTATGGTGGAGTCGACGCCCCGTATGTCTGGGTCCGGGTCCCCGGCGGCATGACCTCCCAGGAGTACTTCGACCACCTCCTGGAGCGGTACGGCATCGTGGGGACCCCCGGCAGCGGGTTTGGGGCCTGCGGCGAGGGATATATCCGGTTCAGCGGGTTTTCCCGGCCCGCGGATGTGACGCATCTCGAGGAGGTGCTTCGGTCGTGAGGAACGGATTCTTCCGGGTCGCCTGCGTCGTGCCGGAAACAGCCCCCCTGGACTGCCGGGGGAACGCGGAGGTCCTGGCCCGGTGCGCCGCGGCCGCCGCGGAAGCGGAGGCGGGGCTCGTCCTCTTTCCCGAGCTCTCCCTGACCGGTTACAGCTGCGGCGACATGTTCCACGGCGGCTACCTGGCCGATGCGGCCCTGGACGCGCTGCTCCTCCTTCGGGACGCCACCCGGGACCTGTCGCTGGCGGTCGTGGCGGGACTCCCGCTGCGGGTGGACGACGGCCTGTACAATTGCGCCGCCGTACTCCAGTCCGGCCATGTCCTCGGCCTGGTGCCCAAGTCCTACCTGCCGGAATACGCCGAGTACCACGAACCCCGTTGGTTTCGGCGGGCCCGGGATGCCGGCCGGACAGCCGTCCGGATCGGGGGGGATCCGGTGCCCTTCGGCGCCGGCCTGCTGTTCGAGGATGCGGAAGCCGGTGCCGTATTCGGCGTCGAGATCTGCGAGGATCTCTGGGCTCCGCTGCCGCCGTCCGCGGGGATGGCCCTGGACGGGGCGACCCTCCTCCTCAACCTCTCGGCCAGCAGCGAACAGGTCGGGAAGGCCGACTACCGGCGGAAGCTCGTCGAGAGCCATTCCGGCGCCCTGTCCGCCGCCTATGCCTATGTTTCCTCCGGCCCCCTGGAATCCACCGCGGACGTGGTCTTCGGATCCCATGTCCTCGTGGCCGAAAACGGGCACCTCCTGGCCGAGGCGGGACCCCTCTCGTCGCCGGGGGACTCCGTGCCCGTCCCCGGCGGCCGGATGACCGTCGTCGACCTGGATCTCCTGCGGATGCGCCGGGAACGGGCCCGGCTGACTGTCTTCGGCGACTGCGCCGCCGACCGGGTCCGGGACCGGCAGGGACCCGGTCCCCGCCGGGTGGCCTTTTCCGCCTCCGGAGGCCCCGGGACCCCGGCGGATGTGCGCCATCCGACGGACCCGTCCCCCTTCGTCCCGTCGGATCCCGGACAGGTGGCTGCCCGCTGCCGCGACGTGTTCGCCATCCAGGTCGCCGGCCTGGCCCGCCGCCTCCGGGCCGCGGCGCCATCCGCCTCCCCGGCGGCCATCGTGGCCCTGTCCGGCGGGGTCGACTCGGCCCTGGCGCTCCTGGTGGCCGAGGGGGCCTTCCGGGCCATCGGGCGACCGGTGGCCGACCTCCTGGCCCTGACCATGCCGGGACCCGGCACCACCGGCAGGACTCGCGGCAACGCCGGCAGCCTGGCGGACGCCCTGGGCATCCCCCTTCGGGAGATTTCCATCGCCGCCGCCGTGACGGCCCACCTGGACGACATCGGCCATGACGGGACCCTTGATGTGACGTACGAGAACGCCCAGGCCCGGGAGAGAACCCAGATCGCCATGGACCTGGCCAACCGGTCCGGCGCCCTGGTCATCGGCACTGCGGACCTCTCCGAGCTATGCCTGGGCTTTACCACCTACAACGGCGACCACATGTCCATGTACGGCGTCAACGCCGGCGTGCCCAAGTCCCTCGTCCGGCCCATCCTGGCGACCCTGGCGGAGGACCGGCCGGAAATCCGCGACACCCTGTCGGACATCCTGGCGACGCCGATTTCCCCGGAACTCCTGCCGCCCGGCCCCGACGGGACCATCCGGCAGCAGACCGAGCACATCGTCGGGTCCTATGACTGGAACGATTTTTTCCTGTACCACTTTCTCCGGTGGGGAGAGCCTCCCGACCGGATCCTGTTCCTGGCCCGCCGGGCCTTTCCGGACATCGCCCCGGACGCCCTGGCCGAAGCCCTGGAGAACTTCCTCGGACGCTTTTTCCGCAACCAGTTCAAGCGATCCTGCCTGCCGGAGGGACCCAAAGTCGGGTCGGTCTCCGTCTCCCCGCGGGGGGACCTGCGGCTGCCCGGGGACCTGGACGGCACACCCTTCCGGGATGCGGTGGGCCGGAAGTCAGCCGGTCCGGGGAGCGAAGGGCCGGACGGGCCCGCATGAACCGCAAGGCAATCACCTGTCAAGTCTGGTCAGGAAATCAAATCCGTGGTACCTTCTGTTGAAGAGTCCACATGCAGGCTGACGACAATGGGCGTGACAACCGGGAGATGCGGAAGGAGAACCCTGGATGGAATCGTATCGGGTGATGCCCGCCGGAACCCATGAGATCCTGGTTGGAAGCGGGATCGCATTCCGCCTGCCGGAACTGCTGGCCGCCGGGTCCCGGCCCGTGGGCGCGCCGGGCCGGATCGCCCTGCTGACCGACCGGACCGTGGCCGGCCTTTACCTGGCCCGATGCCAGAAGGCCTTCGCCGACGCAGGACTGGACGTGCGGCCCATTGCCATCGACGGCCAGGAGAACGGGAAAACCCTGGATGCCGTCCGTTCGGTCTTCGAGCAGATGGAGGACATGTCCTTCGGGGACAGCGACCGGCTGGTCGCCCTGGGCGGCGGGGTCGTCTGCGATGTGGCGGGTTTCGCGGCTGCCGGCTATCGGGGCGGATGTCCCCATGTGATCCTGCCGACCACCCTCCTGTCCATGGTCGATTCCAGCATGGGCGGCCGGTGCCAGCTGAATTTCCGGGGCCACAAGAATCTCCTGAGCCTGCCGTCGGCGCCGGCCCTGGCCGTGGTGGATCCGTCCTTCCTGCAGACCCTGCCCAAGCGCCACCTGGCGGCCGCCATGTCCGAAATCGCAAAATTTGCCCTGCTGGACGACCCGTCCCTCCTGGATCTCCTGGAGAAGGTCCCCTTTCCAGCGGAAGAGGTCATCGTCCGCGCCCTCGCGGCACGGGCCCGGCTCCTGGGGGCGGCTTCCGGCGTCCCGCACGAGGACTCGCCGCTGTCCCTTGGCCACGCAGTGGGCCATTCCATCGAAAGCCACTTCCGCTTCCTCCGTTTCCTTCATGGCGAGGCCGTCGCCCTGGGGCTCCTGGCCGTCTGTTCGAGCCCGGGGCTCCGGGACCTGTTCGGACGCCTGGGACTGCCCGTCCAGTTGGACGGCGTAACGGCCGAAACCCTGGTCCGGCGGATCCTGCGGGACTATCCCGGCCATGCGGGCACCCTGAGGATGGTCCTCCTCGACCGGCCCGGTTCCTACCGGGTCGAGACGGTGGCGGCCCCGCAGGCCGAGGGATTCCTGTCGGCCCTGCTGGCCCGCATCCTCTAGCCGTCCGCCATGTCGCGGCCTGTGACCCGCCTGCTGTTTCGGGAGGATTCCTATCTCCTGTCGTTCCGGGGCAGGATCGTCGATGTCCGCCCGGCCGATCACCCGTACCTGTTCGTCGCCCTGGACCGCACGGCCTTCTTTCCGGAGGGCGGCGGCCAGCCCTGGGATACCGGGTGGATCCGGATCGATCCGTCGATCGATCCGTCCGACGATCCCGATGTCCGGTTCGGCGTGGACCAGGTCCTGGAGGGCCCCGGGGGACCCTGGCATCGGCTGGCCCTGCCGCCTGGTTCGGGCGTCGCGGCCCGGGAAGCCTGGGCCCGACCGGAATCCCTACCCGGCCGACAGATCCTGGGACAGGTCGACCCGGTCCGCCGCACGGACCATGTCCAGCACCACGGCGGACAGCACCTTCTGTCCGAAGTCCTGTGGAAGACCCGGGGGATTGCCACG
Organism: Bacillota bacterium; assembly: GCA_029548445.1. Lineage (GTDB taxonomy): Bacteria > Bacillota > Clostridia > Saccharofermentanales > UBA5734 > JAKPNJ01. The sequence continues at coordinate 7,429 of JAKPNJ010000003.1, forward strand.
CTGGCCTTCCACCTGGGGGACGGGGACGCCGCCATCGAGGTCTCCGCTGACCGGCTGTCCCGGGAAGAACTGGATGCCCTGGAGGACGAGGTCAATGACCGGATCCGTCGGGGCGGCCCTGTCCGGACCTTCGTGACGGACCTGCAGACCGCCCGGGGGCTGCCCCTGCGGCGGCCGCCGCCCCCGGAGGACCCGGTCCGGATCGTGGAAATCGTGGGCCTGGGAATGGCCGCCTGTTGCGGAACCCATCCCGACGACCTGTCAAGGATCGGCCTGCTTCGGATCACGGAAGCCGAACGGATCCGGGGCCGTCTCCGGCTCCACTTCCTGTGCGGCCGCCGGGCCTTCCTCGCAGCTCGGTCCGACCTGCAGGCCGCCGGCGAGGCGGCCGCCCGGATGTCCGGCCCGGTGGCCCGGCTGCCTGCGCTGGTGGATGGCCTCCGGAGCCAGGTCCGGACCCGGGAGGCCGAAGCGGCCGAGGTCCTGGCAGAACTGGCCCGGCTGCGGATTGGCCAGGCCCTGGCCGCCATCGGGGAAGCCGAGGGACCGCGGATCCTGTCCCTGCCGCTGGAGGATATCCGGCGGATGGACCTGTACGGGGATACGGCCATGGCCATGGCGGCCGGGACCGATCTCGCCGCCGTGGTCCTGGCAGCGGAGGACCGGGACGGGATCCGGTTCCAGGTCCGGCGGACCGGTCCGGCCGCAGGCGGACCGGACCTTCGCGGACTGATGAAGGAACTGGCCGCGGTGCGTCCGATCCGGGGCGGCGGCAGCCCGGACCGGGTCCAGGGAATCCATGTCCTGGAAGGCATGTCCGCCGGCGCACTGGCGGACCTCCTTCGGCAGGCCTGCGCCCGGTTTATCGGCCGGTGGGGGCCGGGGTCGGCGTCGGGGGCCTGACCGCGCCGGCCAGGCCTTTTTCGATGGCGCCCACCAGGAGGAACGCCGCCGTATTGACGCGTTTCAGCAGCCGGCCCTCCTCCAGCAGGGGTTCCAGCAGCCGGAAATCGTCGGAAGCAGTTCCCGATATGTAGCCGCCCGTCGCGGCGAAGGCCGGGTTCCTGGATTCCGCGAAATCCCCGACGGACTCGATGAAGTAATCGCCGGAATCCATGTGGACGCAGGGAATGCCCAGCTGGTCGAATGGCCGGTAGTCCGATTCCCGGAGGGTCACTTCCCGGTACACCTCGGTCACCCCGTCGCCGTCCAGGTCCACGTCCAGGTCGGCCTGGTTGGTCCGGAGGTCGATCTTGCCCTGGATGGCCACGTCCGTCATCTCGTACAGCTTCCGCCGCATATCGTATTTCTTCCCGGCTGCCGTGGAGTTCCAGCCGCTGTGGGCATACAGCCGGTCGCCGGCGTATAGGCCGTCGACGGTATAGACCGCATCCAGGGAGGCCAGTTCGCCGGCATCGAGGGACGCGGCGAAATGGCGGGCGCCCGCCTGGCCGTCTTCGCCGGCGCCGAAAAAGACGATCACCACATCATAGCCCGGCTGTCGCTCCAGGAGTTCCCGGGCCATCACCAGTACCGCCGCGACCCCGGCGGCGTTGTCCTGGATGCCATTGAACCCGGGGGCGGCCTCCCGGTCGGCCTCCGTGCCCAGGGCCGTGTCGTAGTGGGCCCCGACCAGGACCCAGCGCCGTTCCGGAATCCATTCGGGTTCGACAGCGCCGGCCGTGGGCGAGGGGCTCCCGTCGGGCACGAGAAAGCCGGTGCCCCCGATCCGGACCACCAGGTTCCTGGAACGGCGCACGGGCGCTTCCGCCGGGGTCGGCGACAAGGCGTTTTCCGACTCTTCCTGGCCATCCTCCGCAACAGGCACCTCGAAGGAGACGATCTCGGGTTCGAAGCCCATCTTCCGAAGCTCGGCCAGGATCCAGTCCCCGGCCGCCTGTTCCCCGGGACCCCAGGCCTTCCGGAACGGATGGGCCGCCGCCAGGGACCTGGCGAGGGACGCGCCGGCGGTGCCGTAGTCCGTGGGGGTTTCCGGCGTCACTTCCGGGGCGCAGCCCAGGAGGGACAGCCCCAGGAGGCAGGCGGTCAGGGCGGATGCGATCCGGCGAAAGGCCGACGGCCGGCGACGGCACATCCGGCAAGGGAGGACCGGATACCCGGCCCGGGGCAGCTGTCGAGGCATGGACGCATCGCTCCTTCCGAACGCCGCGCCCGGAGGCGGGGGTTCCGCCCCATGATACAACAATTCCCCGCCGCTGGAAAATCCGCGGGACCCGGGTCGAACCGCTCCCGGGACGTTCTGGTGCGCCCGCAGGAGTGATAGAATGGATTTGGAAAGGGAGGGATGCCCATGATCCTCGGATTGGACGCATGGATTTTCTGGCTGATCCTGATGGTGTTGTTCCTGGCTGTCGAGGCGGCCACGGCCGGCCTCGTCAGCATCTGGTTCGCCGCCGGTTCCCTGGTGGCGTTGCTGGCCGCCGCCTTTGGAGCCGGTCTTTGGGTGCAGGTACCCCTGGCGATCGTGGTCTCGCTGGCGACCCTGGTCGTCTTCATCCGGCTGCGCCATGACCGGAGTTTCGCCCACAGCGCCACGGTTCCGACCAATGCGGACCGCTGGATCGACGCCGAGGCGGTGGTGATCGAGGCGGTGGACCCCATCCGGGGGACCGGCCAGGTCAAGGCCATGGGCCAGGTCTGGAGCGCAGTCAGCCAGGACGGCAAGCCGGTCCCGGTCGATGCCGCCGTCCGGATCGTGGAAATCCGGGGGGTCCGGGCCGTGATCGTCCCCATGGAACCGCCCGCGCCCGGCGGCTGACCCGGCCGGCTGTCGTGTCCGGTCGTTTGTTGTGTCCCGGAATCCAGGATGCCCGGCATCCGCTTGCATGAAGAAAGGAAGGAATCCCAATGCCCGATGTCACATGGATCGTCCTCCTCATTCTCGCCGCCCTGGCGGTCGTCATCCTCTCCCGCAACGTCCGGATCGTGAACCAGGCCTTCGCCATGGTGGTGGAACGCCTTGGCAAGTACCATGTCACCTGGGGAACCGGCTTCCATGTCAAGACGCCCTTCATTGACCGGATCGTGAAGATCGTGTCCCTGAAGGAAAAGGTCGCCGATTTCCAGCCCCAGGCCGTCATCACGAAGGACAACGTGACGATGCAGATTGACACAGTGGTCTTTTTCCAGATTACGGACCCAAAACTCTACGCATACGGCATCGAGAACCCCATCCAGGCCATCGAGAACCTCTCCGCCACCACCCTCCGAAACATCATCGGCGACCTGGAGCTGGACCAGACCCTGACTTCCCGCGAGGTCGTCAATACCAAGATGCGCCTGATCCTCGACGAGGCCACGGACGCCTGGGGCATCAAGGTCAACCGGGTGGAACTCAAGAACATCATTCCGCCCAAGGAGATCCAGGTCGCCATGGAGCGCCAGATGAAGGCCGAGCGCGAGAAGCGCGAGAATATCCTCCGGTCCGAGGGCGAGAAACAGGCCCAGATCCTGGTGGCCGAAGGCGAGAAGCAGGCGGCGATCCTCCGGGCCGAGGCCAAGAAGGAAGCCCAGATTCGGGAAGCGGAGGGCGAGGCCGAGGCCATCATGAAAGTCCAGCAGGCCCGGGCCCGGGGCCTTGACATGATCAAGTCGGTCCAGGCGGACAGGGCCCTGATCGCCCTGCGCAGCCTCGAGGCCCTGGAGAAGCTGGCCGACGGCAAGTCGACCAAGATCATCGTACCCTCCGAGATCCAGGGGCTGGCCGCCCTGACCGCCTCCCTGCGGGAGCTGGCCGTGGACGACGCTGCCCAGGCGGCTCCGAAGACCTGACGCCGGCCGGTCGAGGCGCTCCATGCTGCTGGGATTCCGTATCCGGAACTTCGGCCCCCTGGTCGATGTCGCCATCGGCCTGGACCCGGCCGGTGTTCCCCGGGGGAGCCGTTCCTGTGCCATGACCCCGGTCTCGGCCCTGATCGGGCGGAACGCCACCGGGAAAACGGCCGTACTGGACGGGCTCTCGTTCCTGTCCGATTGCCTGCGGCTGGGTGTCCCGGCCGCGTCCCTGGAGGGCGACCGGGGGGGCTATACCCGCCTTCGGACCCATGACGCGACCGATCCCGTCTCCTTCGATGTCTACCTGGATGCCGGAGATCCGGATGCGCCCGTGGGCTATCGCCTCGAGCTGGATTGCGATGCCCAGGGCCGTCCGTCCGTCCGATCCGAGAAGGCCTGGTTCCTGAAGACCGGCCAGGCCTTTTTCAGGCTGGACCAGGGGACGGGCCACGTGCTGGAGCGGCCCGGGGAAGCGGGGGAGAACCGGCGGGACGCCGGCGTGGCGAACCTCAAGCATCCGGCCCTGTCCGCATACGGGCGCCTGAAGGAGCACGGGCGCCTCCGGGCGATCTTCGATGACATCAGCCGCTGGTATTTCTGCCGCTTCGATCCCCGGCTCGCCCGGGAACCGGCCCATGCGGGCGGCCAGCACCATGTCAGCAGTACCGGCCACAATCTCGGCAACGTCATCCAGTATCTCGAGGATGAGGACCCCGAGTCCCTCCGGGTCATCCTGGACAGGATCGCCGACCGGATTCCCGAGATCGGCGGCCTGCATTCCCGAAAAACCCACGACGGCCACCTGGTGCTCCAGGTCGGCGACGACTCCCTGGACGATCCGTCGGTCCTCCGGCGGCTGTCCGACGGAACCCTCAAGATGTTCGCCCTCCTCCTGCTCCTATCGGATCCCTCCCCGCGGCCCATGATCTGCCTCGAGGAGCCGGAGACCGGCCTGCACCACGAAATGCTGGATACCCTGGCCATGGAGATCCGCCACCACGCGGCGGGCATCCGCCGGGGACGGCCCGGTGCCCAGGTCCTGTTCACGACCCACAACCCCTTCCTGCTCGATTCCCTGCGCCCGGACGAGGTCTGGGTCCTGGAGCGACCCGGGGAGGGCGCCCCCAGGGCCCGGTGCATCGGGGCGGATCCCGTGGTCCAGAGCCTGTACAGCCAGGGAATCGGCCTCGGCGCCCTGTGGTACAGCCACCACTTCGAGGGGATGTGAACCGGCTGGTGCACCTGGAAGTGCTGGTGGAGGACCGCTCGGGAAAAATGTTCCTCGATCCCCTGCTCCGGCGCCTCCTGGCCGGTGTCGGCCGGGACGTGGAGGTGGCGATCCGGCCCCACCGGGGCAAGGGCCGACTGCCCGCCGATCCATCCGCCCGGCCGGATCGGTTCGCCAGCGGCCTGATGGACCTGTTGCCCGCCCGGATGCGGGCCTATTCCGCGGTCTTCGCCCCGGGGACCCACGGCATCGTGGTGGTCCTGGATTCGGACGAGGAAGACCCGGAAACGGTCCGAACCCGCATCGACCGCCTGTCGCGCCCGTATCGGAACGGCCTCCCGGTGGTCATCGGCATTTCGGTGGAGGAGATGGAGTCCTGGATGCTGGCAGACCGGGCCGCCATCCTGTCGGCCTTTCCCCGGGCCGATCCGCGGGTCCTGGACGCCTATTCGCAGGACTCCGTCTGCGGCACCTGGGAACTCCTGGCCAGGGCGATCCTGGGGGACGAGGCCGAAGACCTGATCGAGCTGGGGTATCCGGCGGTGGGCCGCTACAAGGCCGAGTGGGCGACCCGCATCGGCGTCCACGCCGATCCCGACCGGATTCGCTCGCCCAGTTTCCTCCGCTTCCGGCGGGACCTGGACAGGCTTCTCGAAACCGGAGCCCCGACTGCATGAGACCATCCGGTCCGGTTTTCCCCCGGTACCGGCCCGACGGAACGGTGGGGGCCGCGTTCTCCGCCTATCTTCATGTGCCGTTTTGCGTCCGGAAGTGTGGGTACTGCGACTTCCATTCGCTGGCCATCGGCGACCCCCGGTCCGATCCGGACGGACCGGCCGCAAGGCAGATGGCGGCCTATGCCGAAACCGTCCGGGAGGAGATCCGGCGGACGGCGGACGCAATGGAGCCGTCCGAACGCGTGCCGCTCGAGACTGTCTATTTCGGCGGCGGAACGCCCACCCTCCTGCCTCCGGCCACCCTGGCCGCCATCCTGGACACCCTGGGGACGGCCCTGGGACTCGCGGACGACGTCGAGGCCACCCTGGAAGCCAATCCCGGCACCCTGCGTCCGGAGGACTTCCGCCAGCTCAGGGAGGCCGGGTTCAACCGGGTCAGCCTGGGCCTCCAGGCCATCCAACCCTTCCTCCTTCGCCGCCTGGGCCGCATCCACGACGCAACCCGGTTCGACGAGGCCGTCCGCGACGCCCGGGCGGCCGGCTTCCGAAACATCTCCGCCGACCTGATGGCCGGCATCCCGGGACAGACCCCCCGGCACATGGCCGACAGCGTGGACCGGGCCCTGGCCGCCGGCGTGACCCATGTCTCCGTCTATTCCCTGACCCTGGAGCCCGGAACCCCCTTCCACACCCGCTACGCCTCCCGCCCCGATGCGCTGCCGTCGGAGGACCAGGAGCGGGCAATCTACCGGACCGCCATGGACCGGCTGGCGGCGGCGGGCCTCCCGGCCTACGAGATCAGCAGCGCGGCCCGGCCGGGATTCCGGTGCCGGCACAACGAGGCCTACTGGATGGCGGAAGGGTATCATGGCTTCGGTCCTGCGGCCCATGGGTACCGAAGCGGCATCCGGTACTCGAATCCCCGGGACATGGATCCCTGGCGCGACCGGGTCCGGCAGGGCGCAGTCCGTCCGGAGGACGACCCGGACGGGGTCCGGATCAACCGGGACGAGGCCATGGACGAGGCCATGTGGCTGGGATTCCGACGGCTGGACGGCGTGTCGGCCGACACGTTCCGGGCCCGCTTCGGGACCTATCCCGAGGAGCGGTATGGCGACCGGCTCCGGCAGCTCCTCCGCCGAGGCCTGCTGGAGCGGGACGGGGCGCCTGATCCCGCCGGTTCCTATCGGCTGTCCGGGCTGGGCCTCGACCTGGCGAACCAGGTGTTCCTGGAATTCGTGTAGCCCGTGCCGATCCTCGCCGCATTGTCAGTCGCCGGCATCCGGCAGGGTGGCCCCCGTCCGAAGCCATTGCTCCAGCACCAGGGCCACGCCGCCCCAGAGGGGCGCGTCGGCCCCCAGGGCTGCCGGGCGAATGGGGATCCGCTTGATGCCATGCTGGAGCATGGCGGCGTTGACGGCCTCTTCCAGTTCCGGAAGCAGCAGGTCCGCCGCCTGGGCGCCCTCGTGGCCCAGCAGGACCAGTTCCGGGTCCAGCAGGTTGGCCAGGTCGGCCAGGGCCTCCGCCAGGTGGCTGCGCAGGAGGCGAATCCGGCCGGCCGCCAGTGCGTCTCCCCGCCGGGCACCGTCCAGCAAGCCATCCCAGGAGTCGGCCCCGGTCTCCCGAAGCAGGACCGGGACGCTGGCCACAACCTCCAGGCACCCCCGCCGTCCGCAGGGGCAGGGAGGACCCGACGGATCCAGGATCATGTGGCCCGCCTCCCCGGCGAATCCCGACGCCCCGGTAAAGAGCCGGCCCCCGGACAGGAACCCGGCGCCGATTCCGTGGGTGATCCCGAGATACAGCACGGTCCCGTGGTCCCGTGCGGCGCCGAACAGGGATTCCGCCAGGACGGCGGCGTTCATGTCGTTGTCCGCCCGGACGGCCAGGCCGGATTCCGACCGGACCCAGTCGGCGATCGGCAGGTCGGCCAGGCCGTAAAAGTCGGGGGGATCCAGCAGGATGCCCGCCTGCCGGTCCAGGGGACCGATGGAGGCGATGCCGATTCCGAGGGGCCGGGGCGCTCCCGATCGACCGAACGGCGCCATGCCGTCCCGGACCAGGTTGGACAGCAGCGCCCGGAAGGCCTCCCTGTCCGGCCGGGGCGGGAAGGAGAGGAACCTCCGATCCATAACGGCGCCCGAGAGGTCGGCGGACAGGAGGGCCATGCCATCCCGGGAAAGATAGAGACCCAGCAGCGCCAGGCGTCCCGGCGCCAGGGACAGGCGCCGGGGCATCCGGCCGCCGGCAGGCCGCGGGGCGGCACCCCGGGCGGCCGGTTCCTCCTCCAGGAGTCCATCCTCACGCAGTCCCCGCAGGATCGTGCTGACCGTCATCCTGGACAGGCCGGTCCGTTCGGCCAGCTCGGCCTGGGAATCGGCCCGCCCCGCGGCCAGCAGGCGCAGCAGGGCGGCGCGGTTGCGCCCCCGCAGCGATTGGAGGTTGAGACCCGCCGGGGCCGGGGATGGCGGGACGGGAAACCGGGGCATCGGCACTCCTCCCAGGGGGTGGTTCCGGAAACATTGTACCGTCCCGCCAGCCGAAAGGCCATAGGTTGATAAGAAGTCTTTACGAACTTGTCGGCCCTATGATACAGTGAATGGGAACAGGCCGACCGAACCCCGGGACCTGCGGGCCAGGTCCCGGCGGAACGGATGGCGGATCGGGATCGAAGCGAACGGCAGGGAGGGATGACCATGGATCGGAACGATTTGGACAGGACGTATCGGGATGCCGCCCTCTCGACCTTCGCGGCGGCCGGCATCGTCCTGGCGCCGGAAGAGGTCGGGCGGATCGAGTACGCGGATTTCGGGCTCGGCGATTTCGAGCGCAGCGGACTCATTATCCTGACCTACGTGAACACCAGCCGGGTCTGCGCCAAGGAGCTGGTGCTCCTCCCGGGCCAGGCCTGTCCCGAGCACCGGCATCCGGAGGTGGAGGGCCACGAGGGCAAGGAAGAAACCTTCCGCTGCCGCTGGGGCACCGCCTACCTGTATGTGCCCGGTCCCCCGACGCCGAATCCCGCCGTCCGTCCCCCGGCCGGCCGGGAGGGGACGTATACTGTCTTCCATGAGGTGGCGCTGACGCCGGGCCGCCAGTATACCCTCGCCCCGAACACCCGCCACTGGTTCAAGGCGGGCCCGGAAGGGGCGGTGGTGTCGGAATTCTCGACCCGCAGCGTCGACGAGGCGGACATCTTTACGGATCCGGACATCCGGCGGGTTCCCTGAGGCCGGCGTCACGCCGGAGGGACAGCCGGCAGGATCGGGACAGGAGGACCCGGATGGAAAACAGGGATCATGATTCCGGTCGGCGCCCCAGGGCGGTGATGATCGGCGCCGGCAACATCGGGCGCGGGTTCATCGGCGAGACCTTCAGCCGGTCGGGCTATGACGTCGTGTTCGTGGATGTGGACGAGGCCCTGGTGGCCGCCCTGAACCGGGAGGGCCGTTATCCCGTCCGGGTGGTGTCGGACGAGGGCGATACCGAAACCCTGGTGGGACCGGTCCGGGCCGTATCCGGCCGGGATCCCGAGGCCGTGGCCCGGGAACTCGCGGAAGCCGACCTGGCCGCCACGGCGGTGGGCGCCGGGATCCTGCCCCGGATCGCCCCGGTGCTGGCCAAGGGGCTCCTGCTTCGCTGGAGCCGCGGAAACGGGCGGCCCCTGGACCTCCTGATCTGCGAAAACCTGATGGACGCCGACCGGATCCTGCGGGACCTGGTGGCCTCCCACCTGCCGCCCGGGGACCGGGAGCGCCTCGACCGGTCGGTGGGCTTCGTGGAGGCGTCCATCGGCCGGATGGTGCCGGTCATGACCCCGGAGCAGAAGGCGGAGAATCCCCTGCTCGTCTGTGTGGAAGCCTTCCGCACCCTCCCGGTGGACCGGGATGCCTTCCGGGGCCCCATTCCCGCTCTTGCGGACCTGGAACCCTTCAGCCCCTTCGGTTACCATCTCCGGCGCAAGCTTTACATCCACAACATGGGCCATGCCCTGGTCGCCTACCTGGGGGCCCTGTCCGGACACGAGCGGATCCGGGATGCCGTCGAAGACCCTGAAATCCGGTCCCTTGCGGAAGCCGCCATGCACGAGTCGGCCGACGCCCTGTCCGCTGAGTACGGCGTGGACCGGGCCATCCTGCGGGACCATGTGGCGGACCTGCTGCACCGGTTCGGCAACCGGAAGCTGGGCGACACCATCGACCGGGTCGGCCGGGACCCCATGCGGAAACTGGCGGCCGACGACCGCCTGGCCGGCGCCGCCCGGTACTGCCTCGATCGCGGGGTCTTCCCGAGGGCCATCGCCGTCGGCCTCGCCGCCGCACTCCTCGCCAGGCAGGAAGACGACCCGGGATCCGCGGAGCTGGCCGCCCGCCTGTCGCAGGAAGGGCCCGAAGGCTTTCTCCGCTCCCATTGCGGCCTCGACGACCCCGGTCTCCTTCGGCATATCCTGGCCCTCGGAACCGCCCTGGCCGGCCTTCGCCAGGTCCGGTCCGCTCCCCCGCCCATGGTGGCCGGACATCTCTGCCTCGACATCAGTCCTGCGTTCCGGGACACCGGGGCCCGGGCCCTGTCCGACCTCCTCGTTCCCGGCAAGCTGGTCGATGTGGGCCAGGCCGTCCTGTCGACGGGCGGCGCCGTGTCCAATACGGGGCTATCCATTCGGCTCATGGGCCTGCCGGTCCGGCTGTCCGGCAAGGTGGGGCCCGACCTTTTCGGCGAGGGAGTGGGACGGACCCTGGACCGGTACGGCGGCCGGGAAGGCCTGATCGTCGATCCCGAGGCCAGGACTTCCTACTCCATCGTCATCGCGCCGCCTGCCGTGGACCGGATCTTTCTCCATGATCCCGCCGCCAACGACACCTTCGGCGCCGACGACCCGGACGAGGCCATGCTGCGGGAAGCCCCCCTCTTTCATTTCGGATATCCGCCCCTGATGCGGCGCATGTACCGCGACGACGGCGACGAACTGGTCCGGCTGCTCGCCCGGGTGCGGTCCGCAGGCGCCGCGGTCTCCCTGGACATGGCCCTGCCCGATCCCGCCTCGGAGGCGGGCCGCGCCGACTGGGCGGCCATCCTGGCCCGGGCCCTGCCCCTGACCGACCTGTTCCTTCCCAGCCTGGAGGAATTGTTGTTCATGCTGGACCGTCCGGCCTTCCAGCGACTTCGGGAGGCAGGCGGCGACCCGGGCGGCCGATTCGGTCCGGAGGACCTGTCCGCCCTGGGGGACCGGCTTGTGCGCATGGGTGTCGCCATGGCCGCCATCAAGCTGGGCACCCGCGGGTACTACCTGCGAACGGCCGGACCGGACCGGCTCCGGCACATGGGCCGCCTGTCCATGACGGATCCCGTCGCCGCCGCCCGCTGGGCCGACCGGGAACTCCACCACGAATGCTTTGTCGCGGAGCCCGTCGTATCCGCCTCGGGCGCAGGAGACGCCAGCATCGCCGGCTTCCTCTCCGGGCTGCTGACGGGACTGGGGCCCGAGGATTGCCTTGCGCTGGCCAATGCGGCGGGGTCCCTCAATGTCCTGGTCCGGGAATCCGTGGGCGGCGTGAAGCCCCTGGTTGCCACCCTGGTCCGGATCCCGGGATGGGAGACGATCCCCGCCTGGCGGGAGTCCTCCTTCTTCGTTCCGACCGGTGCCGGAGCCTGCCGCAGGGGGCCCCGGGACCGGGCCTGACGCGGTTCCGTCACGCAGGTGACCATGCCGTACGCCATCGATTGACAAACGTTCTGCCTGAATGGTAGAGTGGCCTTAGCACTCGAGACAAATGAGTGCTAAGGCCTTTTCAGGCAGATCGGGGAAAGGAGGCGGACCCGCATGGAAGCGTTGAACCGGCAGGGGCTGGACGAGCGGAAGCGACAGATTCTCAGGGCCATCGTCGACGACTATATCGAGACGGCCGAGCCGGTCGGCTCCAGGAACCTGGTGGACCGCCACGCCCTGAACCTGAGCTCCGCCACGGTCCGGAACGAGATGTCCGACCTGGAATCCCTGGGGTACCTGGAGCAGCCCCACACCTCGGCGGGACGGATTCCGTCGGACCTGGGCTACCGGGAATATGTCGACCACCTGATGCGGGTGGACGAGCTGACGCCGGAGGAGAGCGCGGCCATCCGCGACCGGCTGCGGGACAGCTTCGACGAAGTGACCGAGCTGCTCCGGAAAGCATCCGGCGTCCTGGCCAGCCAAACCGGGTACACCTCCCTGGCCGTGACCCCCCGGGTCCGGCAGAGCCATCTCCGGCAGCTGAAGATGCTCATGATCGAGCCCGGCCGCGCCCTCGTGGTGGTGGTCCTGGCGGCCGGCGTCGTCAAGGACCGCCTGGTCCGGATTCCCGATGCCCTGGACGCCGACATGCTGGCCCGCATTTCCTCCGCCATCGAGGAGGGGCTGTCGGGCATGCGGCTCGAGGACATCACGCTGGTGACGGTGGCCACCGCGGCCTCCCGGGCCCGCCTGCCGGAGACCCTCCTGAACCAGGTCCTCTACGAGGCCTATGTGTCCATCAAGCAGGCGGACAACCTGGAGGTCTACCTGGAGGGCCAGCACCGGATGCTGGAATACCCGGAGTTCCGGGATGTGGACCGGGCGCGGACTTACCTGGAAGCCATCCATCGGGACGGGATCATCGCCGGGTACCTGTCCGAGGATTCCTGCCCCGAACGGGACGAGGAAGAGGACGAGGCCGACCCGCGGTTTGCGAAGACCGTGGATGACCAGGGCACCACCGCCGGCATTCGGCGCCGGTGTCCCTACATGATCCGGATCGGCCAGGAGATCTCCCTGGATGGCATGCGGGACTGCAGTTTCGTGACAACCACCTACAAGGTCGGGGACCGGATCGTCGGCAATATCGGCGTCATCGGGCCGAAGCGGATGGAATACGCCCGGGTGGTGTCCAACATCCAGTTTGTAAGGAAGGCCCTCAACGAAAACCTGCGGCGGCTGATGGTACGCTACGGAAAGCAAGGGACGGAGGAAGACGGACGATGAAGCGACATGGCACACATCCCGGGGAGGACAAAACCCCCCGGGACGGGGGAGCGGCCGGTGCCGGAGCGCCTGGGACCGCCGCAGATACGGCGGGACAGGCCGGTGGACCGGCTGCCGAGCCGGCGGTCGAGCCGGCGGTCGAGCCGGCGGCAGGACAGGCCGGCGATGCCGATGTCCGGGAGCCGGTTGAAGCCGATCCCGCGGTCCTGCTGGCGGACCTGTCGGACCAATATCTGCGCCTGGCGGCGGAATACGACAATTTCCGTCGCCGGACGCAGAAAGAAAAGGAAGCGCTCTACGCGGACGCCCGGGCGGATGTCTCCCGGGAGTGGCTGCCCGTCCTGGACTCCATGGAGTCGGCCATCTCGGCCCTGTCCGGACTGGAGGGCGATGTGGCCCGGCGCAGTGCCGATGGCGTTTCGCTGGTTCTCCGGCAGGCGAGGGATGTACTGGACCGGCTGGGGATACGGGAGATCGACGCCTGCGGGGAGCCCTTCGATCCGGAACTCCACGAGGCCGTGGTCCACGAGCCCGGCGACGGGGGGGTGCCCAAGGTGCTGGGCGTGCTGAGGAAAGGATATCGGACCCAGGACCGGGTGCTGCGACACAGCCTGGTCAGGGTAGGAGACTGATTTGTCCTGCGGCGGGCCGTCCGGCCTGCCGTCCAGGATTTCAGATAGGAATCGACCCAATCGGGATACAATAGCCAGAGGAGGCGAACCCACATGCCGAAAGTCATCGGAATCGATCTTGGAACCACGAACTCCTGCGTCGCCGTCATGGAAGGCGGAGAACCGGTGGTCATCCCCAATGCGGAAGGGAACCGCACCACCCCCTCGGTGGTGGCGTTCACCCGCACCGGGGAGCGACTGGTGGGCCAGGTCGCCAAGCGCCAGGCCATCACCAACCCGGACCGGACCGTGACCTCCATCAAGCGGGAGATGGGGACGGACCACAAGATCCGAATTGACGACAAGGTCCATACCCCCCAGGACATTTCCGCCATGATCCTCCAGAAGCTGAAGGCGGACGCGGAAGCCTACCTGGGCGAGACCGTGACCCAGGCCGTCATTACCGTGCCGGCCTACTTCAGCGACTCCCAGCGACAGGCCACCAAGGACGCGGGACGGATCGCGGGCCTGGAAGTGCTGCGCATCATCAACGAGCCCACCGCCGCCTCCCTGGCCTATGGCCTGGACAAGGAACACGACCAGAAAATCCTGGTTTTCGACCTGGGCGGCGGTACGTTCGACGTATCGGTCCTGGAGATCGGGGACGGGGTCTTCGAGGTCCTGGCCACCGCCGGCAACAACCGGCTGGGCGGCGACGACTTCGACCAGAAGGTCATCGAATGGCTTGTGGACGGATTCCGGAAGGAACAGGGCATCGACCTGCGCAATGACCGCATGGCCATGCAGCGCCTCAAGGAAGCCGCCGAGAAGGCCAAGATCGAGCTGTCCGGCGTCACCGCGAGCAACATCAACCTGCCCTTCATTACCGCCGACGCCTCCGGTCCCAAGCACCTGGACGTGACCCTGACCCGGGCCAAGTTCGACGAGCTGACGGCGGACCTGGTGGAGAAGACCATGGGTCCCCTGCGCCAGGCCATGAAGGATTCCGGCCTGATGCCCGAGAAGATCGACAAGATCCTGCTGGTGGGCGGCTCCACCCGGACCCCGGCGGTCCAGGAGGCCGTCAAGAACTACTTCAAGAAAGAACCTTTCAAGGGCATCAACCCCGACGAATGCGTGGCTGTGGGAGCTGCCATCCAGGCTGCCGTGCTGACCGGCGACGTGAAGAACCTGCTGCTCCTGGACGTGACGCCCCTCTCCCTGGGCATCGAAACCCTGGGCGGTGTCTTTACGCGGATCATCGACCGCAACACCACCATCCCGACCAAGAAGAGCCAGGTCTTTTCCACCGCCGCCGACGGCCAGACCCAGGTGGAAGTCCATGTGCTCCAGGGCGAGCGGGAAATGGCCATGTACAACAAGACCCTCGGCAAGTTCAGCCTGGACGGCATCCCGCCGGCTCCCCGGGGCGTTCCCCAGATCGAGGTTACCTTCGACATCGACGCCAACGGCATCGTCCACGTGGGCGCCAAGGACATGGGAACCGGCCGGGAGCAGCACATCACCATCACTGCGTCCACCAACCTGACCGAGGACGAGATCAAGGCCAAGGTCAAGGAGGCCGAGCTCCACGCCTCCGAGGACAAGAAGCGCAAGGAAGAGGTGGATATCCGCAACGAGGCGGACGCCGCCGTGTACCAGGCGGAGAAGATGCTGAAGGAGACCGGCGACAAGCTGGAAAGCGACGAGCGAAGCCGGATCCAGTCGGCGGTGGACCGCCTGAAGTCCAGCCTGTCCGGCACCTCCCCCGACCAGGTCAAGGCCGATTCCGAAGAGCTCCGCAAGGTGTTCTACGAGGTGTCGGAGAATCTCTACAAGCGCCAGGCACCGGGTGCCGGCCCCCAGGGACCCGGACCGGACTTCGGCGCGGACGCGGGCCCGGGGGATGCAGGCGGATTCAAGGATGCGGGCGGAGACGCCTGATCCGGACCCGGAACGTCGTTCCCGCCGGAGCGGCGCCATGGCACGGACCGTGCCGTGGCGCTGCGCTGCGAAGCGGGCGTGACAATGGAGGAGGAGCCGCCAGGTGCCGGAGAAGCGCGACTACTATGAAGTGCTGGGGGTCCAGCGGACCGCCGCCGAGGACGACCTGAAGAAGGCCTACCGGAAGCTGGCCAAGAAGTACCATCCGGATATGAATCCGGGGGACAAGGAAGCCGAGTCCCGGTTCAAGGAGGCCAACGAGGCCTATGCCGTGCTGTCGGATCCCGAGAAGCGGGCCAAGTACGACCAGTACGGCCACGCCGGCATGGACGGACAGGGGTTCGGATTCGATCCGTCCGGGTTGAACATCGACCTCGAGGACATCTTCGGCTCCTTCTTCGGCGGGTTCGGCCAGTCTTCCCGCCGCCGGCAGGGGCCCCAGCGGGGCGCAAACCTCAAGTACCGGATGGGACTCGACTTCCTGGAGGCCGCCTTCGGCGTCGAGAAGGACATCACCATCACGAAAGAGGACCTCTGTGAAGCCTGCCGGGGCAGCGGAAGCCGGGACGGGTCGACGCCGGTTCCCTGCGGTGCGTGCCATGGGACCGGGCAGGTCAGTTCCCGCCAGCAGACCCTCTTCGGCAATGTCATGACCTCCCGGCCCTGTCCGTCCTGCGGCGGAACCGGCAGCCAGATCCAGGACCCCTGTCCCGAATGCCGGGGATCGGGCCGGAAAAACCGGTCGAAAAAACTTCGAATCAAGGTGCCGGCCGGCATCAACGACGGCGAAATGCTGACCATGAGGAACGAGGGCGAGCCGGGCGCCCGGGGAGGACCGCCAGGCGACCTGTACGTGGAGATCCACATCCGGCCCCACCCGGTCTTCCAGCGCCAGGGCTACGACACCTACTGCGAGGTGCCCGTGACCTTTGCCCAGGCAGCCCTGGGCGGCGACATCGAAGTGCCGACCATCGACGGGCCCTCGACCTACTCCCTGCGGGAGGGAACCCAACCCGAGGAGGTCCTCCGGCTCCGCGGCAAGGGCATTCCCCACCTGAACCGCCCCGGCCAGCGGGGGGACCATATCGTCAAGGTGACCGTGGAGATTCCCAGGCACCTGGGGGGCCGGCAGAAGGACTTGCTGCGGGAGTTCGAATCCCTGTCCCAGGACCGGCAGTACGAGAACCGGAAGCGCTTCTCGGACCGGATCCGGGACCTGTTCCGGGATCGTCCGTGAACTGGCTGGAGGTCCGGGTCGACACCACGCCGGAGGCCCTGGACGCGGTATGCGAGCTCCTTCTGTCCGCCGGGGCCGGCGGGGTCGACATCCGCGACGCCGGTGAATTCCGGCGATTTCTCGATGCATCCCGGCCCGACTGGGATTATGTGGAGGAGAGCCTTCTCCGGGACATGGCGGAAGGCCCCACCCGCGTGACGGCCTACCTGGCGGACGGGCCGGCCGGTCGGGACTGCCTGGCCGCCATTCGCGACGCCCTGGAGCGCCTGCGCCGATTGGCGGAGGACCCCGGGTTCGGCCTGGATCCCGGGACCCTGGCCCTGGACGTGGCGCGCCGGGACGGCGAGGACTGGGAAATCGCCTGGAAGCGTCACTTCACGCCGTTTCCCGTCGGGAAGCGCCTGTTTGTCCTGCCTGCCTGGCTGCCGGAGCCTCCCGGACTGGACCGGACCGTATTCCGCCTGGAACCGGGAGCCCTTTTCGGTACCGGTCTCCACGCCACCACCCGGCTCTGCCTCGAGGAAATCGAAACCCGCCTGCAACCCGGGATGCGGGTCCTGGACCTGGGTTGCGGCACGGGGATTCTTTCCGTCGTCGCCCTCCAGCTGGGCGCCGGCTCGGCCGTGGCGGCGGACCGGGATCCCGCCGCCGGGGACATCGCCCGGGACAATGCCCTCCGGAACGGGGTCCCCCTGGACCGGTACCGGGTCCTGGCCGGCGACCTGCTGGACGAAACCGCCGGAAACCTGCTCCAACAGATGGCGGATCCGCCGGCGGACCTGGTCCTGGCCAACATCGTGGCCGATGTCCTGATTCCCCTGGTTCCCCGGATTCCCGGACTCCTCGCCCCCGGCGGCGTCTTCGTCCTGTCCGGCATCCTCGTGTCCCGGGTCGGCGAGATGGCGGCGGCGCTGCACCAGGCCGGGTTCGCGATCCTGTCCCGACGGGACGAGGAAGACTGGACCTGCCTGGCCTGCCGGCCGGCTGACAAGGGGGGATTGCCAGATGATGCCCACCACCGGGAAAAAACCGAAATCCCCATTTCCTGAACCAGGGGCCGCTGCGGGACCCACCTTCCGGGACCTGGTGCTCCATTGGGTCGGACGGATTCCGGCGGGACAGGTCGCGACTTACGGGCAGTTGGCGGTCCTCGCCGGCGCTCCCCGGGCGGGACGACAGGCGGGATGGGCCGTGGCCCGGCCGCCCCGGTCCCTGGATGGCCTGCCGTTTCATCGGGTGGTGTCCCGGGATGGCCGGCTCGCGCCTCCGGACGTGTTCGGAGGACCCGGGAACCAGAGACGGATGCTGGAGCGGGAAGGGGTGGCCTTCCTGCCGGACGGCCGGGTCGACCTGGACCTATGCCGGTTCCGGCCCCTGGCCCAGCCAGGGCCCGAACCGCCAGGAAATGAAAAAAGTGAAAAACTGTAACCTGGGACAAGAAAATTCGAGAACATCCCGGAAATGTTGACATTATGCAAAAACGGAATCATAATGGGATTAAACAGTTGGAAATACCGGATTTCCGGTCTGTGCAAAGGAGGTCGTCCCGATGATTCCTCGTATCTCCGGATCTGAATGGAAAATCATGAAAATCCTCTGGACGAAGGATACCGCCACAGTCAACGAGATCCTCGCGGAGTTCTCCGATCCGAAGCCGCCGGCACCCGCCGTCTTTACCTTCCTCAACCGCCTGACCCGCAAGGGAATCGTGGAAGTGGTGGCGACCTCTCCCCTCAAGCGCTTCCGGGCCATCATGCCCGAAGCGGACTGTGCCCGGAGCGAATTCCATTCGCTGCTGGACAAGGTGTTCGACGGGCAGGTCTCCAACCTGGTGGACACGATCGTGGCGGAGGGGCAGCTGGACGATGCGGATGCGAAAAAGCTCGAGAAGATGCTGAAGGAACGCAAGAAGAAGGCCTGATGGGCGGACTTCGTCCTTTCGGGATCCTCCGGCCCCGCGAAAGCGGGGCCGGTTTTTCGCCCGGGCATCCGGCCTGACCGGCACCGGGACCATCGAAGCATTGAAATATCCGAGAAATATCGAGAAATCCGGAGATCCGTCGATCTATTTTGAAATGATGGTTGACAGGGTCCGGCCCGGTCGCTATGATGGGGAAGCACTGTCAGGATGGCTCCGGCATCGTGGGCCAGGAACGGGAGGAACCGACCGATGAAGACCTATGTGGCCACCCCGTCGACGATCGAGCGAAAGTGGTATGTCGTCGATGCGGAAGGCAGGACGCTGGGCCGCCTGGCCAGCGAAGTGGCAAAGATCCTGAAAGGGAAGAACAAGCCCTCGTACACCCCTTTCCTTGATACCGGCGACTACGTGATCGTGGTCAACGCCGACAAGGTCGTCGTAACCGGCGGCAAGGAAGAGGACAAGTTCTACCGGCACCATACGGGCTATCCCGGAGGGCTCAAGGAAATCAGCTACCGCCACTTGATGAAGAAGAAGCCCACCCGTGTTTTCGAGCTGGCCGTCAAGGGAATGATGCCCAAGAACGCCCTGGGCCGCGCCATGTACCGCAAGCTGAAGGTGTATGCCGGACCCGTCCACGAGCACCAGGCCCAGAAGCCCGAGACGCTCGTGCTCGACGTCTGATGGATGGAGGCAGGAAAACCATGGCGACGAAAACCTCGAAAGCGACCCGCATCTTCTTCTACGGCACAGGCCGGCGCAAGAACGCCGTCGCCTGCGTCCGCATCCTTCCCGGCAAAGGCGCCATCACCGTCAACGGACGCGACCTGGACGACTACTTCGGGCTCGAAACCCTGAAGATCATCGTCCGGCAGCCCCTGGCCGTCACGGCCACCACCGACCAGTTCGACGTGGTGTGCAAGGCCTTGGGCGGCGGCCTGTCCGGCCAGGCCGGCGCCATCCGGCTGGGCATCGCCCGGGCCCTGATCAAGGCCGAGCCCGCCCTTCGTCCCGCCCTGAAGAAAAACGGCTACCTGACCCGGGATCCCAGGATGAAGGAGCGCAAAAAGTACGGTCTCAAGAAGGCCCGCCGCGCGTCCCAGTTCTCCAAGCGCTGATCCCAGAATCTCCGCGATCCGACGCAACCGGACGGGACGAGGCCTGACCTTCGTCCCGTCCGCGTCTTGTTCGGCACCCATGCGGACGTCCGGTACCAACCGGCCATCCCCTGAAAGGAGAGTCTCCCATGATCCTCATTCGGAACGGACGGGTCCTGACCATGGAACACCGAGCGGTGTACGATCCCGGTTATGTCCTCGTGGACGGGGAACGGATCCTGTCGGTGGGGCCCGGCGACGGCCCGCCGGACCTTGTGGCCGGCCCGGACGACCGGGTGGTGGACGCACAGGGCGGCACCATCCTGCCGGGCTTCGTCGAAGCCCATTGCCATGTGGGCCTGTGGGAGGACGGATCCGGCTGGGAAGGCGAGGACGGCAACGAGACGTCCCAGCCCGTGACGCCCCATCTCCGGGCCCTGGACGCCATTACCCCCATGGACCGCTGTTTCCGGGAAGCCCTGGCGGGCGGCGTCACCACCGTCATGACCGGCCCCGGCAGCGCCAACGTGCTGTCGGGCCAGTTCGCCCTGCTGAAGAACCGGCCGTCCTCGGTGGACCGCATGGTGATGCGGGCGCCCGCGGCCATGAAGGCCGCCCTGGGGGAGAATCCGAAAAAGGCCCACGGCAAGGCCCGGAACGTGGCGCCCATGACCCGCATGGGCAATGCCGCGCTGCTGCGGGAAGCCCTGGCCGCCGCCGCAAACTACCGGGACCGGAAAGCCGCGGGGAAGGACCCCGAGTACAACGCCCGCTGGGAAGCCCTTCTCCCGGTGCTGTCCCGGGACCTGCCCCTGAAGGTCCACGCCCATCGGGCCGACGACATCCTGACGGCCGTCCGGATCTGCCGGGAGTTCGATCTCCGGTATACCCTGGAACACGTCACGGAAGGCTACCTGGTGGTAGACATGCTGGCCGGTCCGGAGGCGGGTCGTCTCGAGGGCATCGTCACGGGCCCGCTCCTGACCGACCGGAGCAAGCCTGAACTCAAGCGGGCCGATATCCGGAATCCCGCCATCCTGGCCGCTGCCGGACTGCCGGTGGCCATCATGACCGACCACCCCGTGACGCCTCTCCAGTATCTCCCGGTCACCGCCGCCGTGGCGGTCCGGGAGGGGATGGACGAATGGGCCGCCCTGGAAGCCATTACCATCGTGCCGGCCAGGATCCTCGGGGTTGCCGACCGGGTCGGGAGCCTGGCCCCCGGCAAGGACGCCGACGTGGTGGTCATGACGGGACACCCGTTCCTCGTGTCGTCCCGGGTGCGGATGACCCTGGTGTCCGGACAGCCGGCCTACGAGGCATGAAACCGGACGCCGGGGGAGCCGTCGGAATCCGGGTCGGAAGCCGCCGCCAGACCGTGGCGGTGGGGGAAGCCCTGGCCGCCTGCCTGCGGGCCGGCGATCTCGTGGCCCTGGACGGGGACCTGGGGGCGGGAAAAACCGCCATGGCGGAGGGCATCGCCCGGGGCCTGGGCGTACGGGGGCCGGTGGCCAGCCCGACGTTCTCGCTGCTCCACCCCCACCCGGCGGGCCGACCGGGGGGACTGGCCCTGTATCATGCCGACGCCTATCGCCTGAACCATCCGGACGAATTCGGGGAAGCGGGGCTGGACGATATCCTGTACCAGGGCGGTGTCACCCTGGTCGAGTGGGCTTCCCTCCTGGACGGGGTCCTGCCGGCCGACCGGATCCGGGTCGATCTCCTCCAAGTCTGCGACGACGAATTCCGGAGCGGGATGCCGGACGAAACCCCGGACAGGACCGGTGAGGAACCCCGGTGGATCCGGATCCGATGGCCCGCCGGCCGGGAGGACGACCGGGAGGTCTTCCTGTCCCGGCTGTCCGCCCTGCCCGACGGGGCGGACCTGGCCCCGGGCGAGGCCGGGAACGGGGAGAGGGGGACGCCATGATCCTGCTGGCCCTGGATACGTCCACCGATCACCTGTCCGTAGCCCTGCTCCAGGACGGCCGGGTCCTGGCCGAACAGGCCGGAACAGGGGACCGGAACCATGCCATGACCCTGATGGCGGCCATCCGGGATGTGCTGGACCGGGCCGGCCTGTCATTAACCCATGTGGATGCCTTCGCCTGCACCACGGGTCCCGGTTCCTACACCGGCATCCGGATCGGGCTGGCCACGGTCAAGGGCATGGCCTTTCCGCACCGTCGCCCTGCCTGCGGCGTGTCCTCCCTGGAGACGCTGGCGTTCGCCCATCGGCCGGGACGGCCCGGACAACCGATCCTGGCGGTGATCGAGGCCCGGAACGGCCGGGTGTACGCCGCCGCCTGGCTGGATGGCACCGACGGCCTCGGCCCGGTCCTGCTGCCTCCGGCCAACGAGTCGCCCGACGGGCTGGCGGACCGGCTGTCGGAGATCCTGTCCAGGATGGCACCCCCGGACGGGCCCCTGGTCCTGTGCGGCCTGTATGGCCCGTCCCTGGCGGATCGGATTCGGGAGCGTCTTGTCTGGCCCTCCGAACCCTCATCCGCCCCGGGACCCGTCCCCGGCTGCAGGCCCGGGGTGCTGCCCCTGCCCCCGACCGCGCCCTCGGCCGCCGTTTGCGGCCTCCTGGCCCATGTTCGCTTCCGGGACCTGCCGGCGGCGGATCGCCCGGTCCTGTTCCCCCCGGACGCCCTGTCCGCCCTGTACCTGGCCTCGACCCAGCCCCGGCGCCGGGAACCATCCCCTGACGTGTCATTGCGGTCATTCCGTGAAGGCGACCTCCAGGCCCTGGCGGAGCTGGAGCGCCGCTGTTTCGCCATCCCCTGGAGCCGGGAGGCCCTGGCCGCCACCTTCCTCCACGGGGATGGCCGTGCGACCGTCGCCGTATCGGAAACCGGGGCTGTTCTCGGCTATATCGGCGTCCGTCCCCTGCCTGACGCCCTGGAGATCCTGAATCTCGCTGTGGCGCCGGAAGTCCGCCGAACCGGCATCGCCAGGCGTCTCCTGGCCGGGGCCGATGCAGAGGCCGCCACCCTGGGGCGGCCGACGGTCCTTCTGGAGGTCCGCGACGGCAATCTCCCGGCCCGGCAGCTGTACCGATCCGCCGGATTCCTGGAAACGGGCCGCCGCCGCCGGTATTACGCCGATACGGGGGAAGACGCCATCCTCATGCAGAAGACGCCGGCTTTCCCCCCGAATGCCCAGGGGGGAGACAGGGCGCAGGGGGGCTGTCATTGACAATCCACCGGATCGATCCCTATACTTGATGTCGACGGACGGATCGGCGGAGCGGCCAACGGCGCCGCAAGCAGGCCACGCGAAGTCGGGAGGTTCTCGGATGGTAACCAGGAAAGTGGTGTTCCACTGCGACGAGTCGCTGCACATGAAGATCGTGGCGATCCTGATCCAGAAGGCGTCAACATACCGCTCCAGTGTCTGGCTCGGACGGGGAGACCGGCGGGCCAACGCCAAGAGCCTCCTGGGCGTCATGTCCCTGGGACTCGAACCCATGTGCGACGTCGACGTAACCGTGGAGGGTCCCGACGAGGAGGAGGCCCTCGACGCCATCTGCCGCTACCTCGAGAAACCGGAGACCTGACGGTCGGACGGCTCGACCGTCCCCGGCCCCCCGCCCATGAACCCTGAAGCGATGCCCTTCGACGCCCGGCTGGACCTGGTTCCGGAAAAGCCGGGCGTCTACCTGATGAAAGACGCCGGCGGCACTGTGCTCTACGTGGGCAAGGCGGTGTCGCTGCGCAGCCGGCTCCGCAGCTACTTCGTCCCCAATCCCCGGGTGACGCCCCGGATCCTGGCCATGATCCAGCGGGTTCGGGACCTGGAGACCCTGGTCTGCGGCACGGAACTGGAAGCCCTGATCCTCGAGTGCAACCTGATCAAGCGATACCAGCCCCGCTACAACATCCTGCTTCGGGACGACAAGGAATATCCCTACATCCGCGTGACCCTCAACGAAGCCTATCCCCGGGTACTCAAGGCCTTCCACATCGGTCCCGACGCGGCGGAGGGCGCCCGGTACTACGGCCCATACCCCGGCGGAACCCTTCGGGATGCCCTGGAGACCCTCAAGCGGCTTTTTCCAATGAAGACCTGCCGCCGGGTCCTGCCCCGGGACATCGGCAAGGAGCGACCCTGCCTCAATTACCACATCGGCCGCTGCCTCGGCCCCTGCCAGGGATCCGTGTCCCGGGACGCCTACCTGGAATCGATCCATGCCATCTGCCGCTTCCTGGAAGGCCGGACGGCAGGGCTTCGGGAGGACCTGGCCCGGCGCATGCGGGAGGCGTCCGACGCGATGGCCTACGAGCAGGCGGCCCTGTTCCGGGACCGGCTGGCCTCCCTGGACCGTCTCCTGGAACGGCAATCGGCCGTGACCCGCCGGGACCGGGACTGCGACGTGTTTGGCTTCGGCCGGAACGGCGCCGAAGCCTGCCTGATGCGGCTGGAAGTCCGCGAAGGGCGGATCGTGGGCCACGGTGCCTTCTTTGTGGAGGATGAGGGGTCGGACCCCGGCGACATCGCCGCCGCCCTGCTGGTCCAGTATTACGCCTCTGCGCCCAGGATTCCCCCCGAAATCCTCGTGCCGGCCCTGCCGGAAGCCCCGGAGGACGCCACCCTGGCTTCCTGGCTGTCCGACCGGGCCGACACCCGGATCCGGATCCGCGTGCCCAGGCGGGGGCCGGATACCGACCTGTTGAAGATGGCGGAGAACAACGCCCGGGAAGCCCTGACCCGTCGGACGCTCCTGTCGGGCGGCGAGGGGGCCTCCCGGATGGCGGTCGAGGAGCTCGGGCGACGGCTGGGTCTCCTGCGGGCACCCGCCCGGATCGAGGCCTACGACATCGCCCATGTGGCCGGCGATTCCCCGGCGGCGTCCATGGTCGTCTTCCAGGACGGCCGGCCCCTCCGGTCGGGATACAGGACCTTCCGGGTCCGGGAGGCTGGTGCCGGGGACGACCCCGCCTCGATCCACGAAGCCGTGCTCCGGAGGATCCGGCGGCTGTCCGACCCGGAGTTCGGCCCGGTGCCGGACCTGGTCCTGGTGGACGGCGGACCGGCCCAGGTCCAGGCGGTCCTGAAGGCACTGGAGGGGGCCGCCCCGGAAACCGCGGCGTCCGTGGCCGTGGCCGGCATGGTCAAGGATGCCCGGCATCGGACCCGGGGGCTCGTGCTGCCGGATGGCAGGCTCCTCGACCTGCGACGGGGCGGGAGCCCCGATGCCGAGAAGGCCGGGCCGACCGGGCCAACCGGGCCAACCGGGCCGACCGGGCCAACCGGGCCGACCGGGCCGACCGGGCCGACCGGGCCGATGGGGGCGGCCGGAACGGACGAACCGGACGACGGCCTGGACCGGGAGACCCGGCTGCGGCTTCTTCGCCTGGTGACCGCCATCCAGGAGGAAGCCCACCGGTTCGCGGGGCGGTATCACAGCCGGCTCCGCACCGCCCGGCATTTGCGCTATTCGCTGGAGGACATTCCCGGGGTGGGGCCGTCCCGGCGAAAACGTCTCCTCTCCCGTTTCGGCACGTTGAAGGCCCTGTCGGAAGCCCCGCTGGAGGCCATCGCTTCCACGCCGGGCATCCCCGGACCCGTGGCGGAGCGCATCCACAACCGATTCCACCCGCCAGGGGAGGACTGACATGGCGCTTTTCGCGATTTCCGACCTGCACCTGTCCCTGGGCCTCGACAAACCCATGGACATCTTCGGCCCGCATTGGAAGGACCATGCCGGGCGACTCCAGGCCCGCTGGACCGACACTGTGGGAGAGGACGACACTGTCGTGGTGCCAGGCGACATCTCCTGGGCCATGCGAATGGCGGACGCCCTGCCCGACCTCGCCTTTCTCGACGCCCTGCCTGGCCTCAAGATCCTGGGGCGGGGCAACCACGACTACTGGTGGGGCACATTGGGCAGCATGGAGCGGCAGATGGCGGCGGCGGGCTTCCGGACACTGCGGTTTCTCCGGAACAACGCCCACGTGCTCCCGGACGGTACCTGCCTTTGCGGGACCCGGGGGTGGCTGTTGCCCGATGATCCGGCCTTCGGGGAGAGCGACGGGTCGATCCATCTCCGGGAGATCAACCGTCTCCGGCTGTCCCTGGCCAGTCGCCCGGACCCGGCCCGCCGGACCGTGGCGGCGCTGCACTTTCCTCCCTGCGGCCGGGACGGCGGAGAAACCGAGTACACCCGATTGCTGGAAGAGGGCGGTGTGGACATCTGCGTCTACGGCCACCTTCATGGGGACGGCATATCG
>JAKPNJ010000021.1 GCA_029548445.1 Bacillota bacterium
CGGCGTCAAGGCCCTGGCCTGCGGCGGACGGCAGTCCCTGGCCATCGACGGCCTGGGCCGGGTCTGGCGTTGGGGTCGGAGCAACGGCCCCTCCGCGCCCCACATCCTGCCCCTGCAGGTTCGTCTGTGGCTGACGGCCACACCGAAGATCTCGGTCTCGAAGATCGAATTCAACAAAGTGCAGATTTCCTGGGATCCGGCCGACCTGGATGCCCGATACCTGCGGGGGTATACGGTCCAGTGGACCCGGCCGGACGGCGCTACCGCCACCTCGATGCTCCTGCCTGCGGATATCCGGAGCCTGACGATCTACCAGCTCCAGCCGGGAACCAACCATGACATCGTCCTGTCCGCCGTGGGAGAGGGAGGGGCCGCCCAAGCCGCCCCGGTCGTGACTGTCCAGACCAAGGAGGAACCGACCCCGACGCCTGTGCCATCCGGTGAGGAAACCCCCACCCCGGAAGGAACCGTCACAGGCCAGCCCTCCATTACGGCCAAACCGACGGCGACGGGACCGGCAGAACCGAGTGCATCCCCCACGTCCGATCCCCTGCCGGGGGGCAACATCGCCGAATGGCTGCAGGACGTGTTGCCCACCATCATTCTCGGCCTGGCGGCCCTGGCAGCGCTCCTGGTCATCATCTCCGTCGTGGCGGGGCTGGTGTCCCGCCTGCGGCACAGCGAGCCCGTCGAAATCCTGGAGGAGCGGCGCGGCCCCGGGTCCCGGCGTGCCTCGGGATGGAGCGCAACCGGCGAGGCCGAGGAGGTCGGCGGAATCGGCGAAGAAGGGGAATCGGACACGGAGCCGGACGACGAAACCGGTTCGGACCGGGAAGAACCGTCCGAACCTCCCGTACGGCCGTGGCGCGGAAAATAGGAAGCACGCAGGGTCCCGGGCAGGCGCCTGCCGGGATCCCGGCGCGCTCCGGACGATACGACCCGGGGGATCAGGCCTGGAGGAGAAGGGTGACACCGGTGATACGGGTCTCCAGGTCGTCGCACTCGGCTTGCTGGGATTCCACATAACCGTCAAACAAGGATGCCTTGTCCGGGTATCGTATCCGCAGCTCGGCGGCCCGCCGGGCGATCCTGTCCTGCTGCTCCCGGTTGAGAGACGACAGCTCGTCCCGGTCGGACACCCTTTCATCGACCAGGACCATCCCGGCGGCCCGAACGGAGGCCATCCACCTTTCCCTGGAATGATAGACCCCATCTGACTCGTCGTCGGCATACGCATCGTCGATCAGCAGGAACCCGCCGCGCCGGATCGTTCTTCCGAGCTTGGCCAGCGTTTCTTCCGGCCCCCCCAGCACATCGCCGACCGCCCCCAGGATGACCATGTCGTACTCTGTCTCCCGTTCGACCGCCCGGTTGATATCGCCCACGACGAACTGACACAGGGAGGCGACCCCGAATTCACTCGCCTTGTTGTCGGCATACCGGACAAAGTCGGGCAGGAGATCGATCCCCTTCACCCTGCAGCCCAGGTCCCTGGCCAGGCGGACACTGACCGCCCCTTTCCCGCAGGCCAGGTCCAGGACCCTGGCTTCCTTCGGCTTCGTCAGGCACCTCGAGGCCATTTCGACGATCTCCGCCGGGGAGGAGCCCAGTTCCCAGAGATCCTGAAGCA
>JAKPNJ010000057.1 GCA_029548445.1 Bacillota bacterium
TCCTGCTGTACACGGCCTCGCAGGATTCGTTGTGAAGGCCCACCTTGCCGGTCGCATGGGGATATGACGTGTCCGTCCAGACAAAAGCGACCTTGCCGTCCAGCATGGCTGTAATCGTGTTCCCCCGGACACGGACCTCCCACGTGTAGTCCTGGCCAATCCCGATGGGCATTCTCTTTTCCACAAGGTTCATACTGTTATACTGATGCTTGTCGAGTCCCACATAGCCGTCGGCATCAAGGTAGGCATAATAACCCTGGTCATTGTGGGCGAAAATCTGGAGATCATTATTGTTTGTGGCGATGTTCCGTACACGGACCAGGAAACCGGCCTTCCCTGACCGGCTATTGATGCGGATCGTCCCGCGCATCGTGTAGTCCGCCCACGTCCGGTCTCCGAAGACGAGATTCGCCTGGCTGACCGAATCGTAACCAGCCAAGCTCGCGCCGATCGGGAGCCATTTCCCGTCCATGACCGTAAATCCGCCCTCCCCCAGGCCGACCGGCTCGATGGGAGCTGGGATAACCGAGGAGGGCGTGAACGAAAGCCCCCGCAGGGTCAGGTTCTCGGCCACCACGACGAAGGCGACGGTCTGGAATCCTTTCGACAGCGGGACATCCTGGCAGACGAAGTCCTCATACTGCCCCCGGGTTGGCGGCAGGGTAACGCGCATCAGGACCTTCGATTGGGCATCCGCCAGCGCGATCCGGACTTCCCGGGACGCCTGGTACCGAATTGTCATGGCGTGGCTGCCGACGTCCCCCGTGTTGATTCGATACCGGACATAATCTCCCTTATCAAGGGACACGCAGCGCTCGAGATCCGGGCCAGTCGTCCAGACAATGTCTTTCTTGGGGAGATCGGATTCCGTCTTGCCCGAGATCCGATAGCTGTCCCGGGCGAAGGAATCCGCGGGGATCTCTCCCGAAACCGGCTTGTAGTAGGCGCCATCCGCACCATCCCGATGATTCGTGAATGCTGTGAATCCCACGAGGCCGCCGTTGGAGAACCGGACCCCAAGCCGCCCACCGCCCAGCGACAGCGGAAGCGGAAGCGAAAACTTGCGCATGGAATCGAGATAGACGTGAATTTGGTCCGTTTCCTGGACAACCCGGACGGCATGGGGGCTATCCGCCTGGTAGGGTGACAGGAGACAGGTTGCCTCCTCGCCCCTAATTCCACCCTGAACCCAGGAGAGGGTCGCGGTGCCATCTGGCGACAGGGACACACTGCCATGGTTGTCCTCGTCCCTGTAGGCGAAGTAGATCGTAACCCGGGACGATTCCGGATTGACGTTCCATTCTGCCGCATAGCGGTCCTTTGTCCCTGCGCTCGTTAGCAGCAGGGCGTCCTCACTAGCCCGGGCCCATCCGTCCGTCCATTCCAACGACCGATCAAATGGCTGGACTTCTCCGCTGTTGCTCGCAAAATCGGGGAGCCAGGGAACCTGCTGCGCAAAATCGGTCGGTCCATATGCGATGAGCCGGTCTCCGGCAAAGGCGACCCGGTCGAAATTCAGGCGGCGAATCGGCCCCACCTTGGGGTTGACCAGGTTGTGGTACACGATATAGTCAGTGACAAGGTCAGGACCCGTGAATAGAAGTCCGCACCCCGTTCCGACAAGTCGACCTTCCGTGTTGGTGAGAAGCGGGACCTCTCCCATCCGGTACCCTGAAACGGGATCACGGCTGACCGCCCAGTTGGTTCGATAGGAATCGCTGACGACATGATTCCCCGAGAATGTCATGAAATAGCGATCGCCCTTCTTGAAAATTTCGCCGGTTTCAGTCCAGGCGTTCCCACCATTCCCTGCGATCACGGTGCCCGGCAAAACGCATTCGCGCATTTGTAGACCTTTAGG
>JAKPNJ010000067.1 GCA_029548445.1 Bacillota bacterium
GTCTTCGGTTTCGGCGAAGGCCGCGCCGGCTGCGGCGGCGGAGATCCCGTCGTGACCCGTCACCAGGGATAGGTCCCGGGCCAGGGAGGTCGCCTTCTCCGGGTCCCGATGGAGGATGACGACCCGGGCGGCTCCCCCTTCGGCGGCCACCGCCGCCAGGACCCGGGCGACCCCGCCGGCGCCCAGCACCAGGACGGTCCGGCCGGCC
The DNA here is from genome assembly GCA_029548445.1 of Bacillota bacterium. GTDB lineage: Bacteria > Bacillota > Clostridia > Saccharofermentanales > UBA5734 > JAKPNJ01. The sequence continues at coordinate 209 of JAKPNJ010000067.1, forward strand.
GGGGACAGGCCCGCCTGGGCCAGGGCCGTCCGGAATCCCGCGGCGTCGGTGTTGTGGCCCACCAGGCGTCCGTTCCGGATCACGACGGTGTTGACGGCGCCGTACCGGCGGCCCTCCGGCGACAGGTCGTCCAGCAGGGGGAGGATGGCCTGCTTGTACGGGATCGTGCAGTTGAAGCCCCGGAGGGTGTGGCGGAAGACCATGACCGCCCCGACCAGCCGATCGGGGGGCAGGTCCATCAGGGCATAGTCGCCCTCCAGGCCTGCCTGTTCGGCCAGCCAGCCGTGGAGGGTCGGCGACAGGGAATGGCCCAGGGGATGGCCGATGAGCCCGTAGCGGGTGGACTCAGTCCAGGTCGTCATAGCCCGCCTCCTGCAGGATCTCCCGGGCTCGAACGGCCTGTCGGTCGTCGGGCAGGAGCATGGCCAGACAGCCGTTTTCCTGGAGCCGGCTGTTGCGGTTGCCCATGTCCTTGATGTTGATGCCCGCCTCACCCAGGAGCGTCGCGATCCGGCCAAGTTCGCCGGGCCGGTCGGGGATCTGGACCCGGAGGGTGGCGGCCGCGCCCATGGCGCCCCGGGCCCCCAGGGGCAGGGATTCCCGGAAGGCCCGGCCCCGGTCCAGCAAGGCCCGCAGGGTGTCCGCGTCCCCGGCGGCCAGGGCGGTTTCCAGGGATTCGACGCGATCCCGGAAGCGGCGGAGGATGGGCACCAGGGCGGGGGCGGAGGCCAGGGCGATCCCGGTCCAGAGGGCCGGGTCGGAGGAGGCGATGCGGGTCAGGTCCCGGAAGCCCCCGGCGGCCAGGAGCCGCAGGATGCCGCCCTCGTCGGGGTTGTCCTCCCCGGCGTCCGAGGCCAGGAGGCAGAGGGCGGAGGCAGCCAGGTGGGGCAGGTGGCTGACGGCGGCCACCGCCCGGTCGTGGCGGTCGGCGGGCATGACCACGGGCAGGGCGCCCAGGGTCCGGACCAGGTCCTCCAGGGCGGCCAGGTCCGATGGGGCCGACGGCTCTTCCGACGGGGACGACGAATCCGCCGGCTCTTCCGGCGGGGTCAGGACATAGACCGCGTTTTCCAGGAGGGTGGCCGAGGAGACCGAGTAACCGTGGCGCTCCGACCCGGCCATGGGGTGGCCGCCGATGAAGCGGGGCCGGGGAGCCAGGCGGGCCGCCGCCGCCATGACCGGACCCTTGACGCTGGCCACGTCGGTCAGGAGGGCCCTGGTCCGGGCGGAGGCGAAGGCCAGGGCCGATTCCATCCGGTCGGGCGGGACGCAGAGGAAGACCAGGTCCAGGTCGGCCAGCAGGCCGCCGGGGGTATCGGGGCCGTCGGGACTGCCGGTGCTTCCGTTCGGCGGGACGGGATCCAGGCGGACCACGCCGCCGGCATCCGCGGTGCCGTCCACCAGGGCCTGATCGACGGCACCGCGGATGCCGGCGGCGTG
>JAKPNJ010000099.1 GCA_029548445.1 Bacillota bacterium
CACCAATGGGCGCGACCTCAAGATCAACGACAAGTGGGCCGAGACGCTGACCCGGAACCAGATGGCGCTGGTGCTGGCTCACGAAGCCCTCCACGTGGCGCGGGCTCACCACCTGCGGCGGGCGGGCGGCGTCGATCCCGAGATCCATAATAAGGCGGCCGACGCAGCGATCAATCACGAGCTGGTCGGCTGGCCCGCTACACCCTGGATGGAAGAGACGGGTTGTACGGCCGAGAAGCTGGGCCTGCCTGAGGGCCGGTCGCTGGAGGAGTACGCGACGGCGCTGAAGAGTGCCCGGCCCGACCCGGAGCCGGGGGACGAGGCCGGGGAGCCGGAACCGGGCGAGGATGGCGAAAACACGACCGAGGATGGGTCTAAATCGTCGCAGGGCACGTCGGAAGAGCCGGGAGGGGATAATACCCCTCCCGAGGGCTCCGGGGGCTCTACAGACGATCCTAGCGCGTCCCCCGACGGGGAGCCAAAGGAAGCCAAGGGCATGAAGGATGGGAAGCCCCTGATGGGCGGGGATGTCGAGGACAGCCCCGAACCCGACCCGACGCTGGCCGAGCAGGAGTACGAGCAGCGGATGCTGACGGCGATTGAGACGGCCGAGTCCTGCGGAAGCCTTCCCGGATGGGCGGCCGACATGAAGGCCCGGCTGACCGCGAAACCGAAACTGAACTGGAGGACCCTGCTCCGGCGGTGGCTGCTCCAGCGGGCCAAGGTGCGGCGGACCTGGGAACGGCCTTCTCGGCGGCAGGCGGTGCTGGGCGGTGAGCTGATCCGGCCGGGCAAGGGCGGGAGGAAGATCGGGCGGCTGGCGTTCATGGTGGACGTCAGCGGGTCCATGCAGGGGTATGCCGACAAGCTGGAGCTGGCGGTGGCCGAGATCAAGGCCCTCGCGCAGGCCCTGCCGGACACCGAGGTCCGAGTAATTCAATGGAGCCACGCCGTGGTGGTCGAGGAGGACCTGGCCCAGCTGAAGGAATGGAAATGGCGGGTGGGCGGAGGCACACGGGTGCAGCCCGCGTTCGATGCGGCGAAGCTGTGGAGGGCGGACGTGGCGGTGGTCTGGACGGACGGGGCGATCTTCGATGTCCCCGACCGGGTCCTGATCCCGACCCTGTGGTGCGTGGTGACGGACAGTACGATGCCGAAGCGGGTGGGCGATACGATCAACGTCTGAGATTGACAATCCCTGACCAGAAGGAGATCCCGATGACCAAGAAGGAAATTGAAGCTCAGTTCATCCTGCTGACACCCATGCTCCACCAACTGTCCCACGTTTGCGCGGGCCGGTGCGGACGGCCCGAGGAGGAGGCCTTCGGCGAAGCCTGCTACTGGTTCGCCAAGGCCGCGAACACCTGGAACAAGCGGCGGGGCGTCCGGTTCATCACCTACTGCTACGTAGTCGTCCACCGTGGGCTGATCATGTGGGGCAGGAAGATGGACCTGCCGCCCGACCCGGAGAACGCTCCCGAGCGGGTGACAACCCTGACCCCGGCGTGGCACGCCCACTTCAACGACTGGCTGGAGCACCTGTCGGACGAGTGCAGGGAAGTCGCCCGGCTGATCCTCGACGGGCCTGCCGAGGTACTGGGCCTGGTGGGGGGCGAAACCTACATCGCCGCCAACGCGATCAAGTCCCACCTGCGCCGGCAGGGCTGGGATTATCCCCGCATCTGGAACACCATGAGGGAGCTGAAGGCCGCCGTGCGGGCTTTATAGATCGGGCGCGGTCCCGTATAATCGAAAGGAATCCCAACATGACCACGCTCCCTGAAATGACAATCCTCATGCTGACCCTGTTCTACCTGAAATGAAAGCCAAAGCCCTGAAGATAACACAATGTTCGGACTGCCCCGGACACTTTGAAAATGTCCCCGGAAAACTCCGGTGCGGATGGTCGGGATCTGGAGCGGGAAGCCGAAACATTCCCAACGTCCTGACTATACCGCCCTTCTGCCCACTCATGGATTGGCAGAAGATCGAGAAGACCAGAAAATGAAAATCGTCACCCTGTCAAAGGACGACGTGTTGGTGATCCGGTTTTCCTACGACCCGGCGACCGTGGCGCAGGTGCGGTGCCTGCCGCCGGGCCGCCGGTGGGTGCCGGAGCTGAAGGCGTGGACCTGCCCGCTCTCCCTCGACGCCCTGGCCAAGCTGCGAGGCTGGGGCTTCGAGCTCGCCCCGCCGGTCCTCCTCGCTCAGGACAGGCTCGTGGGCAAGGAGTGGACGCCGCCCGAGACCCCCATCACGTCCGACGACATCCCCGGCCTGCGCGGGAAACTCTATCCGTTTCAGGAGGCCGGGGTCGGATTCCTGGAGGCTCGGAACGGCCGGGGGCTGATCGCGGACGAGATGGGACTGGGCAAAACGATTCAGGCCCTCGCCTGGCTCCAGCTCCATCGTCAAACCGCCTTGCCGGCCGTCGTGGTCTGCCCCGCGTCCCTGAAAGGCAACTGGGAGCGGGAGGCCCGG
>JAKPNJ010000132.1 GCA_029548445.1 Bacillota bacterium
CTTCCCCCCGGGGCTGGAACACCGGCGAAGCGGCAGGTTCTCCGGTCTCCACGGCGGGTTCCGGGACCGGTTCGGGCACAGGCTCCGGAACCGGCGCCGGGGTGGATTCCGGGGCGGACAACGGCGCGACCGGCACGGGAAGCTCCTCGACCGGGATCGGAGCGGAAGCGGCGACGGGCGGGGCAGGGGGCACGGCGACGACCGGTTCGGCCATCGCCCCGGCTGTGGCGGAATACCCGGATACCGGGGCCCCCATCGGTTCCGGACCCGGAGAGGGCACTTCGGGCTGGAGGGCGGGGGCAACCGGGGTCGGAGCGGCGGACGGATGGTCACCGCCGAAGGCCTCGCGGGCGGAGACAGTTCCGCGGAAGGACTCGTCCGATGCCCGCAGGGCCGCGGCCTGCTGCGGATTCTGGAAGGCCATGGTCTGGGCCACGCTGATGACCTTGTAGTCGACATCCAGGTCGAAGGCGGCCATGGCGCAGGACTGGATATCCCGGACCAATTGTTTCGGGGAACGGGTATGGTCGCCCAGGACATGAATTTCTTCGATTCGGCCGTTCGTACCCTGGACGATCTTGGCAGCCGCCACGCCGTTCATGGAACGGATCAGCATCTCGAGGCGCTGGATCCGGCTGTCGGGCCTGATGCCGTCAGGGGTCGCATCCATATGAAACACCTCCAAGCCATGGAAGGTTGTCATCAATCCGATGGCTCCATTGTACCACGCCTGTGGAATCACGGCATGCCCGATGCCGTCTTTTCGTACTTTTCCGCGACTAGCCGGGGTTGGCCAGGAGCCGGATGTCCTTCAGGCGCAAGTCCGAGACCCTGACGGGCGGCCTGCCGACCTGCCGCTCCGGAACGAAGGATCCGTGGCAGTCGGATCCGCCTGTCCGGACCAGGTCCAGGGAGTCTGTCAGGGCCGCGAGATAGCGGGACACGGAGGGAGGATTCTCCGGATGGAAGCACTCGAATCCGTCCAGCCCCAGGCCGAGCAGCCTGTCCAGGAACGGCCGACCGCTCTCCGGTTCATCGGCGGACAGGATACCGCTGCCGGGATGGGCCAGGACGGCCCGGCCCCCGGCTGCATGAATGGCCCGGATGAATACGTCCGGGTCGGGATAGACCGGCAGCCCGATGCCGCCCGGTCCGACGAAGAACAGGCGCAGGCACTCGCGCCAATCGCGGCAGAGGCCCTGGTCCACCAGGTACTGGAGGGACTTCCAGCCGCCCCTTCCCGGGTCCATTTCAAACCTGTCGTAGGCATCCAGCGACACCGCCTCGCCCCGGGATTCGAGCACCGCCACCGCTCGTCGGTCGTTTTCCGCCTCCCGTTCCTCGTTCTCGTGGGCCAGCCGGTGCAGCCCCGGGTCCTCCGGATCAAACCCGTACCCCAGCAGGTGAATCTTGAAGCCGTCAAGCTGGGTCGAGAACTCCACGCCCGTCATGAACGCCAGCCCATGGGCTTGCGCCGCCCGGCCGGCCTCCGGCAGGGAGGCGAGACTGTCATGGTCGGTCACGGAAAAGACCCCGATGCCCCGGGATACCAGGATGGCGGCCAGTTCCGCCGGTGTCCAGGTGCCGTCGGACGCCACGGTATGGAGATGCAGGTCGGCAAGACGGGACATGTCGGTCTCCTTCCGTCGGATGGCGGACGCGGGGGCGCCGTGGCATTGGTATTCATTGTCCGTCGGCACCATGGGCCCTGTCAACCGTTTCGACCGCCA
>JAKPNJ010000144.1 GCA_029548445.1 Bacillota bacterium
ATGGTTGCCTGGTTCGTGAACGAAATGCCGCGAAAGGCGCGTGTCGGCATGACATTGGCATTCTATGCGCCGACGCTTTCAACCGCGGTGTACTTCGTCTGGCAGTACCTATTCAGCGGCGATGCCTATGGCCTGGTCAACGGAACCCTCATGACCATCGGGATACTGGACGAACCGGTTCAATGGCTCAGCGATCCTCGCTACAACCTGTGGATCCTGATCCTCGTACAGCTTTGGATGAGCCTGGGTACGAGTTTCCTTGCCTTTATCGCCGGGTTTCAGTCCATCGACCCATCCCTGTATGAGGCCGCGGAGATCGACGGGATTCGAAATCGGTACCAGGAGCTCATGTACGTGACATTGCCGATCATGAAACCCCAGATGCTGTTCGGTGCGGTCATGCAGGTTGCGGTCAGTTTCTCTGTCAGCACGCTTTCCATCCAGCTGTGCGGTTTTCCGAGCACGAAATATTCGGCCCATTTTCTGGTACTCCACATGATGGACTACGGGACGATCAAGTATGAGATGGGGTATGCAAGTGCCGTGGCGGTTGTCCTGTTTCTTCTCATGCTGATGGTGAAGCGCGCCATTGACCGGCTGCTTCGGTATGTCGGCGATGTCGACATGTAGGAGGATTCGCAGGGTGGCCAGGCTGGGAATTCGAAGGAGCCAGGATCGCAGGCGACGCCGCTCGAATCGTCGCTGGTATGGCAATGCTGCCATTTATTCCATGCTTTGCTTCCTGGGGCTCTTTATGATCCTTCCCATCCTCTACTCCGGCATGAATGCCTTCAAGCCCCTGGACGAGCTATATCGCTTTCCGCCGCGGTTCTTCGTTCAAAGACCGACAGGGACGAACTTCTTTCTCCTTCACAAGCTGTCATCGAACCTGTGGGTTCCATTCAGCCGGTATCTGTTCAACAGCGTTTTCGTTGCCATGGCCGCCACGGTCGGACATGTCGTGATCGCTTCCATGGCGGCCTATCCACTGGCCAAATTCAGGCTTCCGGTCAAATGGCTGTTCGATCTCGTCGTCATGACGCTGCTCTTCAATGGGGTTGCCCTCTGGATCCCACAGTATGTCATTCTTGCGCAAACCGGCATGATCAATACCTTCTTCGCCTATATTGTCCCAGGTCTTGCAGCACCTATCGGCCTTTTCCTCATGAAACAATTCATGGAGCAGGTTCCCTTCACCCTGATCGAATCCGCGATGATCGATGGCGCGAAACATACACGCGTTTTCTGGCAGATTGTCATGCCCCAGGTCAAGCCGGCCTGGCTGACGTTGACTGTCTTTTCGTTCCAGTCCGTATGGAACCAGCAGGCATACGGCATTGTCTTCGATGAGCAGCGGAAGCTCCTGAACAATGCCATCGAGAGCATCGGGTCCGTCATGAGCGGACAATTCCAGGCACGGCTCGGCGTGGCCATGGCGGGAGCCGTCATCCTGATGATTCCACCCATCCTTGTGTTTGTCCTGACCCAGGACAAGGTGATCGAGACGATGGCACACTCGGGGATCAAGGGATAGAGGGCGGTCGAATGGGGTTGATTCGGACAGGGTTGTTGCGGGCCTTCCTTCCCATCCTTTGCATCATGGGGAGCCTGTTCGGTGTATCGGAGACATCCGTCGCGCTTGCCGATCCGATTCCGTATGGGGGATACGGGTATGATGCGTTCGGACGCTCCATCCCGGCACCGGTCGGATATCGGCCGGCCCGGTCGGTATCAGGAAAGGATCTCTGGGGCGAGACCCCCGGAGCAGTCGCAGACCTGTTTTTTGACGAGGACGGTTCCCTGCATCTCCTGGATTCCTCAAGGGGACGAGTCCTGCGGTTCGACGCGGACCTCGTCCCGCAAGAGACCATTCACTTCCGCGAGGCCGGACAGGAGATCGACCTGCAGGGAGCCTCGGGACTCTTCTGCAGCGGTTCAGGCGATACAATGCGACTCTATGTCGCCGACCCGCTGCATTCCCGGGTGATTGTCGCCGATCGACATGGCGGAGTCATCCGGTCCCTTGGGAAGCCGGACAGCGACCTGATGCCGGCCTCCGGCGAGTATCGGCCATCCCGGGTCATCGTCGATGCGGGTGGAACGCTGCAGGTATTGGCCCCGGGCGTCTATGCCGGAGCCATCCAGTACGCTCCCGACGGTACTTTTCTCGGGTTTTTCGGCAGCAGCCGGATCGCCATCACGCCAGCCCTGCTCCTGGACGCGTTCTGGAAACAAATCCTGAACCCAACCCAGCGAAGCCGGATGATCCGATATGTTCCCATCGAATATGTCAATTTTGACATCGACGAGAAAGGATTCGTCTATACATGTTCGTCGGCATCGGAGAATTCGAGGGACGAGATTCGAATCCTCAATGCCGCAGGGACAAACATCCTGGCCGCAACCCAGGCAGACGAGGGTGGCCGGAATTTCGGCGACCTGGAAAGCACCTGGCGGAACCAGCGGCTTGAAGACACCTCCTTCATCGATGTGGAAGCGATGGATGGCGGGCTGTTCGCCGCGCTGGACGTGACACGCGGCCGCATCTTCATTTATGACGGCGAGGGCGGGCTGCTGACCATCTTCGGAGGGATCGGCACG
>JAKPNJ010000026.1 GCA_029548445.1 Bacillota bacterium
GAGAATGCCCTCCTGTCCAACGCCATCGAGACCGCGCAGAAACGGGTGGAGGCCAGGAACTTCAGCATCCGGAAGCACGTCCTCGAGTACGACGATGTCATGAACAAGCAGCGGGAGGTCATTTACGGCCAGCGGCGGAAAGTGCTGGAAGGGGAGGACCTGCGGTCGGTCTTTGCCCGGATGATCGAATCCATGGCGCGGCGGATCGTGGAGGAAGGCTGCGCGTCCGACCCGATTCCCGAACGGTGGGACTGGACCGGGATGGAGGCCCGGATACTGGACGTGTTCGGCCCCCTGGACGCCATCCGGGAAGCCCGGCGGGACCTGGACCGGGCCGATGCCGGTGCCCTGTACGAGGCGGTCCGGGACCAGGCCCTGTCGGCCTATGCCCGTCGGGAGTCGGAACTGCCCTCGCCCGAGCTGATGCGGGAAATCGAGCGGGTGGTCCTGCTTCGGACCGTGGACGAGAAATGGATGGACCACATCGACGCCATGGACGAACTGCGGTACGGCATCGGCATGCGCGGATACGGGCAGAAGGATCCCGTCATGGAATACAAGCGCGAGGGGTTCGACATGTTCGAGCAGAGGAACCAGTCCATCATGGAGGACTCGGTCCGGCTCCTCATGAAAGGCCGTTTCCGAACCGAGGCGCCGCTGCGCCGGTCGGCGGCCGTCCAGCGCATATCGGAATCCAGGGGCGGGACAGGGTTTCCGGGCGACGAGCCCGCACCGGCTCCGGCAGCAGCTTCCGCTCCGCTTCCCCGATCATCGCCCCCGGCCGCCTCCCCGCGTCCGGCCGGCATGCCGGGCCGGGACCGGTCCGGGCGCCCGGCCGCGGCCCCCCAGGCACCGGCCACCCGGTCCCCCTCCCATGTTGGACGCAATGACCCCTGTCCCTGCGGAAGCGGGAAAAAATACAAGAACTGCTGCGGTCGAAGCACGTCCGCGTCCTGATAACGGACCGGGACGGACCCATCGGAAAGGCAGGGCATGAGCATGGACCAAGTCCGGGACATTCGAGCGGCTGCGGAGGCCATCCACCGTCGCATCCATCTGCGGCCTGAAATTGGTATCGTCCTGGGATCCGGGCTCGGTTCACTCGCCGACCGGCTGGAGGATGCCGTTTCGTTTCCATATGAGGAAATTCCTCATTTTCCACAAGTGACAGTACAGGGCCATCATGGTCGTCTTGTTGTCGGCATGCTGTCAGGACGACCGGTTGCCGTGATGCAGGGCAGGTTTCATTATTATGAAGGACATGATATGCCTGCCGTGGTTTTTCCGGTTCGGGTCATGCAGAAGGTGGGGATCCACTCCCTGATCCTGACCAATGCCGCGGGGGGCATCAGTCCCTGGATGAAGCCCGGAGACCTGATGGTCCTGCGGGACCACGTGGGCCTGTGGTGTGACTCGCCGCTTCGGGGTCCGAACCCGGACGCCATCGGACCCCGGTTCCCCGACATGAGCCGGATCTATGACGAAGCGGGAATCCAGGCCGCCCTGCGGTGCGCCGCCCGGAACGGTGTCCCGATCCACGAGGGCGTGTACTGCTACTGCAAGGGCCCCATGTTCGAGACCCCGGCGGAAATCCGCCTCCTGGGACGGCTGGGAGTCGACGCCGTCGGCATGTCCACGGTACCGGAGGCCATCGCCGCCGTCCACGCGGGCCTTCGCGTCCTGGGACTCTCCTGTGTGACCAATCACGCCGCGGGCATTTCGCTGGAACCCCTGAATCATCATGAGGTGCTGGAAATCGGGAAGCGGTCCGCGGACGGCATGATCCGGCTGATCCGGGACATTCTCGCCGAATGGCCGGCCCCCTGATCCGCCCGGCATTCGGATCGGACCTTTCGGGACACGCAAGGGAAGAGGAGAATCCGTACCCATGGACATGAAACCTTCCATTGTATGCGCGGCGGCATCGCCGGATGCCGGGGATGCCCGGATCCGCTGGGCATGGCGGAACATGCCCGTCCTGCGCCGCATCGCCGAGGCATTCCGGATTTCCCGGCCTTTCCGGGATCTTCGGGTCGCCATGAGCATCCACGTGGAGGCCAAGACTGCCTGCCTGGCCAAGGTGCTGGCGGAGGGCGGGGCGGAGGTCGCCCTGACGGGATGCAATCCCCTCTCGACCCAGGACGACATCGCCGCGGCGCTGGCCAGGGAAGGGCTTCATGTCTATTGCGTCCACGGCGCGACGGCAGAGTCATACGAGTCCCATCTGGAGGCGGCCCTTTCATGCCGGCCCCACCTGGTCCTCGACGATGGGGGCGACCTGGCGCGCCGTCTTCACGGCGACCTCCGGGACCTGGCCCGGGACCTTATCGGCGCCACGGAGGAAACCACCACCGGCATCCGGCGGTTGCGGGCCCTCCATCGCAGGGGAGGGCTCCGGTACCCGGTCATCGCCGTGAACGATGCCCGCTGCAAGCACCTGTTCGACAACCGGTTCGGCACCGGCCAGTCCGTCATGGCGGCCATCCTGGCCACGAGCAACCGGATGCTGGGCGGCAGCACGATCGTGGTGGCCGGATACGGCATGTGCGGCAGGGGGGTCGCCCTGCGGGCCCGGGGACTCGGGGCCGACGTGGTGATCTGTGAAATCGACCCGGTCAAGGCCGCGGAAGCCCTGATGGAGGGATACCGGGTCCTGCCCATGGACGAGGCAGCCGCCATCGGCGACCTCTTCATTACCGTAACCGGCTGCCGGGACGTGATCCGGGACCGGCATTTCGCCAGGATGAAGGACAACGCCATGCTGGCCAACGCCGGCCACTTCGATGTGGAGATCAACCTCCGGGAACTGGCCGCGGCCTCCGTCGGCTGCCGCCAGGTTCGGCCCGGCATTCGGGGCTACGACATGGCGGATGGCCGGGTCCTCTGCCTCCTGGCCGAAGGGCGCCTGGTGAATCTGGCAGCCGGAGACGGCCATCCCATCGAGATCATGGACCTGAGTTTCGCCCTGCAGGCGGAAAGCCTGCGGTACCTGGCGGAATCCGGGGGACGCCTGCCGGTGGCCGTCCATCCGGTACCGGAATCCATCGACCGACGGGTGGCGGAATGGCTGCTGGAAGCCAGGGGAATCCCCATCGATTCCCTGACGCCCGATCAATCGGCCTACCTGGAGGCCTTCGTTCCGGATTGAGACTACAGTCAGGGGAGTCGACATGAAAGAAAAAAGTCTCCTGTTCGAACGGATCCTGGTGCTGACCCCGGACGACGGGGAAGGAATGCGGGTGCTCCCCGACCATCATGTGGCCGTCCGGGGCCCCCTGGTCGCCTATGTGGGCCCGTCCCGGGAGGAAGCCCGCCG
>JAKPNJ010000173.1 GCA_029548445.1 Bacillota bacterium
CCGGCTCAAGCAGGATCACGGCCTCCTGCCGCTTCGGATCGAGGGACACGCCACCGGCCGCTGGATCCTCCTGGATTACCAGGATGTCATCGTCCACCTGTTCCATTCCGAAGATCGGGCCTATTATAGCCTGGAACGCCTTTGGAGCCGTCGCTGACAGGCGGGTTGTCAGCTATTTTCGGATCGTAACTTCGCCGTTTCGGATCGTCCCTTTCGCCGTTTCCTGTCGCTTCCTGTCGAAAGGAGGGGGGCATGCAGCCCGCCTCCCTTCGGTTATGCTGGGCCCGGGGCCAGGCGGACCCGTCGCCCGGACGGCATGGCAGGCGCGTCGCGACGGGTCGCGGGTTCGGATGCAGTATCTCGGAATGGATGCGGAAGGGAGGTCGCCAGGGTGTCCGAAAAAGTTCGCCGGCTGTTCCTGATCCTGGCTGGGGTCGCCCTCCTGACCGGGGTTGGGCTATGGATCGACCTCAGGCGGGAAGAAGGCGCCTTTCCCGGGGGATCGATCCTGGTTCCCCGCCGAGTCGGGGTGACGGATGGCGCCCTGCCGGCCGACCCGGCCGGCCCGGCCGAACTGGAGTCCGGCGACCCGGGTGCGACACCCTCGCCGGATCCCCCCATGGTGGATATCTACCTCGTGGGCGCCGTTCGGAATCCGGGCATCTACCGGATTCCGGCCGGCACGCTGCTCCATGTCCTGCTGGAACTGGCCGGCGGCCTGACGGAGGAGGCGGACCCGGAGGACATCAACCTGGTCTATCGGGTAGAATCCGGAGGGATGCTGAAGGTTCACGGGAAGGAAGACCCGAAAAATCCTGGCGGCCCTGGCATTTCGTCGGGAACCGGCTTGACCCTGTCCGGCGGGTCGGACGGGAAAGGACCCCTCGACCTCAATGCGGCGAGTGTGGCGGAACTGGAAACGCTGCCCGGCATCGGGACTGTCACGGCGACGGCTATCGTCGCCTACCGGGAACGAAACGGACCCTTCCGGAAGACGGAAGACCTGATGAAGGTGCCCGGCATCAAGCAAAGCCGGTACGACGCCCTCCGGGACCTGGTGCGGGTCGGGTAGCGATGGAAATCAGCCCAGAATCCGCAGGTCCCCGGATACGGTCCTGATCGTAACGGCCGGCCCGCCGCCGCCGAAGCGCCCGCTGACATTCCGGCCCGATCCGCCGGTGGAAGTGTACTCGATGTCGCTGTCGACGGATCCGGACACGCTGGTGAAGGCAAGGTCGAAGGCTGCGGCCGGTCCGACTTCCAGTTCCACGGAACCGGATGTCGTGCCGATGTCCATGACGGCCAGGATGGCGGGCTTCACCCGGATCCCGCCGGATACCGTGTGCAGGTCAAGCGCCCCGTCGGACCCGGAGACCTCGATGCGGCCGGATGTCGTGGAGAAATCCCCCCTGGCATAGGAGCCTCCCGTGACGTCGAGCCTGCCGGAAACGGAACTCGCTTCCAGGTCTTCGAGGACGATCCCTTCCAGCTGGACCGACACGTCGCCGGATACGCTGGCCGCCCGGATCCTGCCGTCGAACGACGCAGGGATCGTCACCTCGAGCACCAGGTCGGACCGGAGGAGTCCGAAGACCGGATACTCGACCTTGATCCTCAGGGTGTCGCCATCGGCGGTCATATCCAGTTGCACGGGACCCGAGACGGACCTGCAGGTGCCGGCCAGATGGGCACGGACCTGGTCGCCCCCGACCCGGACCCTGATCTCCGACGATACGGTATTGATCCGTATTGTGTCGAACCCGCCGGGGTCCCGGGTCTCGAGATCGTCGATCTCATACGACTCGGCCGGTCCGATCCGAAACGGCAGGCCGTCGCGGAAATTGAACAGGTCGGACAGGTTCCCGCTCCATGCGGACGAGACCACGAACACGATTCCCAGGACGGCAAAGAGAATGAACGAAATGGCGCAGACAACGGCGATGACGGCCCCGACCCCGAGTTTTCCTTTCATGCGGCAGATCCTCCCTTGACGATTCGTATGTGCAGGCGGACAAGAAACCGGATCACGAGGATGAAGCCCCGGGTCGTCCAAGCCATGCCCAGGATCCCCAGGATGGCCAGGGACAGCAAGGCGATCCCGAAGCAGATGGAGGCCAGGAGCAAGCCCGGAGAGGCGGCGGCGGCGGAGAAGGCGACGCCCGCGATGACCAGCGCCGGCCCGAGGCAGAGAAGGACGGCGGCGATTGCCCACAGGACGGCCAGGACCGTGACCAGCACAGCCAGGAGCGGCAGCAGGATGACCAGGTCGAAGA
>JAKPNJ010000174.1 GCA_029548445.1 Bacillota bacterium
CCATGCCCGACATCACGGACGAGGATCGCCGCTCCCTGGTCGGCAAGCTGGGGCGAACCCCCGAGGACATCGCCGCCGCGGCGGAGGCCCAGGCCGATCGGACAGGAACCGGCCTGCCGGACGATTTCGAGTACCGGATGCTTCGACTGACGCCCCAGGAGCTGGCGCTCCTGCTGGAGGAGGCCGATGGACCGACCGAAACCCTGAGCCGGGTCCAGGTACGGCTGGAAAAGGATGGCGGCATGACCCTGTCCGGCATCGCGGACATCCCCGCCGTCGTGGCACACCTGGGATACGAGATGGCGGATGTCGAGGGATTCGTGGGCGAGACGCCCGACCGGGTGGCGGTCTCCGCAACGGTGTCCCTCGGAGAGGACGGGAATGGCGGCGTCCAAGTCCTGGAAGCGAACCTGGGATCCCTGGCGGTGCCCGAGAGCCTGCTGGGCCTGGTCCCGCCGGACATCTCCCCGGAACTCCGGGACTATTTCCTCAATGGGTATGGCCTGGATGTCCGGTCCCTGTCGATGGAGGACGGGATGATCGTCCTGGACCTGGGTCTCCCGACAGCGCCCACGCCCTGATCCGGTCCCCCGGCTGGGCCGCGGCTCAGGAGAATCGGGTCAGGCCGTTTCCATCGACTCCGCTTCCCGGCTCGCCCCGGGCCATGCTTTTCTTCGGAGGTGTCCCATGCCCGACATGCTGGTGAGGCTCTATGGCCTGCCGCCCACTCCCCCGGCCGCTTCCGGGGATTCCGGGTTCGAGGTTCGCCGCGCCCTGGCCTACGAACGCCAGACGGTCCTTCGGTGGGTTGCCGAGACCTTCGGTCCCGGCTGGGAAGGGGAGTGCGCCATCGCGTTCACGCGCCAGCCGGTCTCCTGCTTCATCGCCATCCGGGACGACCGGGTGGTCGGATTCGCCTGCCACGAGGCGACATGCCGGGGGTTTTTCGGTCCCACCGGGGTGGAAGAGTCCTGTCGGGGCCTCGGCATCGGGACGGGACTCCTGTTTGCCTGCCTGCAGGACATGCGGAACCAGGGACATGCCTATGCCTTCATCGGGGGAGCCGGCCCCGTGGACTTCTACCGGAAGACCGTCGGCGCCGTGGTGATCGAGGGCTCCGTTCCCGGAATCTACCGGCCGCCGCTGAAAAATTTCGACAAGGAAGGCTGACGCCCCCGCACGGGGGGGTTGCATTCCCGCAGGAATTCGAATAGAATGCTCTTTGCGCGACTTTTTGCGCATGCGTCGAAATCGGAGATTGCCGTCCACGGGCTGCTGCGTCCGGAGGACGGGGAACTTCGATGGAGAAGCCCGGTTCGCGAAACCGGGCGACAGGCCGGTCCGGCAGCTCGTGCTTTCGGAGCATGCAGGCCCAGCGCGTCAATCCCGGAGTGGATGAACGACTGGGTTTTCTGACGGAAGAACATGATACGCCCGGCACAGTGGAAGCCTGAATCGCAGCAAGAGGAGGTTTGCATGGCACACAACCAGAAGATCCGCATCCGTCTCAAGGCCTTCGACCACGAGATCCTGGACCAGAGCGCCGCCCGTATCGTCGAGACGGCCAGCCGGACCGGGGCCAGCGTCTCGGGCCCCATCCCGCTGCCGACGGACAAGGAGATCGTGACCATTCTCCGGGCGCCCCACAAGTACAAGGATGCCCGGGAGCAGTTCGAGATCCGGACCCACAAGCGCCTGATCGACATCCTCGCGCCCAACCCCAAGACCGTGGAGGCGCTGATGAAGCTCGACATGCCCGCCGGGGTCAACATCGAGATCAAGCTCTGATCGTGTGCCCCTCCGCGGCCGGGTTCGGACGCGGGCAGGAAGGTCAAGTTCGCCCCGACGGGGTGAACCAATAACCAGGAGGAAAGGAAACGATGGATCGATTCATGCTTGGCAGGAAGGTCGGCATGACCCAGTTCTTCGACGAGGCCGGCAGCGCCATCCCGGTGACGGTGCTGGAGTGCGGCCCGCTGGTGGTTGTCCAGCGCAAGACCGTGGAGAAGGACGGCTATGCGGCCCTGAAGGTCGGATACGGCGAGGTGGCCCCCCGGAAGCTGACCCGTCCGGTCAAGGGCCAGTTCGAGAAGCCGGGGATCACGCCCCGCAAGGTTCTGCGCGAGTTCCGCACCGACGCGGCCCATGAGGTGGGATCCACCCTCCTCGTGTCCGACATGTTCTCCACGGGGGACCGGGTCGATGTCAGCGGCGTCTCCAAGGGCAAGGGCTTCGCCGGCGTCATCAAGCGCTTCGGCGAATCCGGCGGCCCGGAAACCCACGGCTCCATGTACCACCGCCGGGTGGGCTCCATGGGCGCCAATACCGATCCGGCCCGGGTCCTGCCCGGCAAGAAGATGCCGGGACACATGGGCGCCGAGCGCGTCACCGTCCAGAACCTGGATGTGGTCCTGGTCGATGGCGAGCGCAACCTCCTGGTGCTGAAGGGAGCCCTTCCGGGGCCCCGCGGCGGCCTGCTGGAGATCCGGCCCACCGTCAAGTCCGGCAAGTGAGCGCCCGAGTAAGGAGGAGCACCCCATGGCAACAGTCGATGTTTATAATATGGAAGGCGCCGTCGTCGGGCAAATGGAGCTCGCGGACGGGATCTTCGGAATCGAGCCCCACGAAACCGTCCTTCACATGGCGGTGGTGAACCAGCTGGCCAATCGGCGGCAGGGCACCCACTCGACCAAGACCCGCAGCGAAGTCCGCGGCGGCGGCCGCAAGCCCTATCGCCAGAAGGGCACCGACCGGGCCCGCCAGGGCTCCATCCGGGCGGCCCAGTGGATCAAGGGCGGCATTATCTTTGGGCCTACCCCCCGGGATTACGGATATACCCTGCCGAAGAAGGTGCGCCGCCTGGCCATGAAGTCGGCCCTGTCGTCCAAGCTTAAGGACGGCAGCCTGACCGTCCTGGACGCACTCCGGTTCGAACGCATCCGGACGAAGAGCATGGTCAAGGTCCTGGCAGACTTGAAGGTGGAAGGGTCCGCCCTCCTGGTCCTGCCCGGCCCCGACGAGACGGTGCAGCGGTCCGCCCGGAACATTCCCGGGATCAAGACCGTCTCCGTGAACAACCTGAACGTCCTCGACATCCTGAAGTTCGATCGGTTCATCGTGACGCGCGAAGCCGTGGAGAAGGTCCAGGAGGTGTACGTGTAATGAAGACGGCGCAGGACATCATCGTCAGGCCCCACATCACCGAGCGCAGCACGACCGAGGCCGCCAAGGGGCGTTACAGCTTCGTCGTGGCGCCGGACGCCACCAAGCCCGAAATCCGCCAGGCGGTGGAACAGCTGTTCTCCGTCAAGGTCCTGTCGGTCAATACGGTCAATTGCGACGGCAAGATGAAGCGCATGGGCGTCCACGTGGGCCGCACCCCCGCCTTCAAGAAAGCTGTGGTGACCATCGACACCGATCCCAGCCCGGCCACGTACCAGGCCAAGGGAGGCCGGACGGCCTCCGCTGCCCGGAAGTACAAGAATTCCATCGAAGAATTCGGTTTCGGGCAGTGACCGATCCGACGACGACAAGGAGTGAAGCAGGATGCCTGTGAAGAGCTATAATCCGACCTCGCCGGCCCGACGTTTCATGACGGTGGCCGACTTCTCGGAGCTGTCCGACGTCAAGCCGGAGAAGAGCCTGCTGGCGCCACTGAAAAAGAGCGGCGGCCGGAACAGCTACGGCCGGATCACCGTCCGCCACATCGGCGGCGGCAACCGGCGCAAGTACCGCATTATCGACTGGAAACGCAATAAGGACGGAATCCGTGCCAAGGTCGCCACCCTCGAGTACGATCCCAACCGGACCGCCTACATCGCGCTGCTCCAGTATGCCGACGGGGAGCGCCGCTACATGCTCGCTCCGTACGGCGTCAAAGTCGGCGACATGGTCGTGAGCGGACCCGACGCCGACATCATTCCGGGCAACGCCCTACCGATCCAGAACATCCCCATCGGCACCGTGATCCACAACGTGGAGCTCAAGCCCGGCAAGGGCGCCCAGATGGTGCGCACCGCAGGGGCCGGCGCCCAGCTGATGGCCAAGGAGGGCGATTACGCCCAGGTCCGCCTCCCGTCGGGGGAAGTCCGGATGGTGTCCGTCCGGTGCCGGGCCACCATCGGCCAGGTCGGGAACCTGGAGCACGAGACGGTCAGCGTCGGGAAAGCCGGCCGCAAGCGCCATTTCGGCGTGCGTCCGACAGTTCGCGGCGTCGTCATGAACCCCGTCGACCACCCCCATGGCGGCGGCGAGGGCAAGTCGCCCATCGGCATGCCCGGACCGGTGACTCCCTGGGGTGTGCCCACCCTGGGCAAGAAGACCCGCAATCGCAAGAAGCCTTCCACGAAGTACATCGTGAAGAAGAGAAGCAAGTAGGAGAGGGGAGGCTTCGGCCATGAGCAGATCGACAAAGAAGGGTTATTTCGTCCAGGATGCGCTGATGAAGCGGATCATCCGGATGAACGAGAACAACGAGAAACGGGTCGTCAAGACCTGGTCCCGGGCATCCACCATCTTCCCCGACATGGTGGGGCATACCATCGCGGTGTACGACGGCCGCAAGCACGTTCCGGTTTACGTGACCGAGGACATGGTCGGACACAAGCTGGGCGAGTTCGCCCCCACCCGCACCTTCCGGGGCCACAGCGGCACCGAGAAGGCGACTTCCGTCAAGTGACGGCCAAGACGGACGGAAGGGAGGATCGTACAACATGGAAAAGAAGGACATGAACAAGGAGACGCTCCAGGAGCGGCGCGAGGAATTGCTGGCCGCCCGGGAAGCCAGCGTGCCGCAGCATCGTCGCGCCCCCCTGCTGACCAAGCGGGAGCGGAAGGGCCTCGGCATCGGGAAGGACGAGGGTCGCGCCATCCTGCGCTACACCCGCATCTCGTCCCGGAAGGTCGCCGTCGTGGCGAGCCTGCTTCGGGGAAAATCCATCGATGAAGCCTACGCCATCCTGCGTTACACCCCCAAGGCCGCGTCCCCCGTGCTCGAGAAGCTCCTCAAGTCCGCGGAGGCCAATGCGGTAAACAACAACAGCCTGACCCGCGATGCCCTTTATGTGGCCGACTGCTTCTCGTCCCAGGGCCCCACCCTCAAGCGCGTCATGCCCCGGGCCCGCGGAAGCGCCAGCCGGATCCACAAGCGGACCAGCCACATCACGCTGGTGCTCAAAGAGAAGAAGTAAGGAGGGTCATCGATGGGCCAGAAGGTCAATCCCCACGGTCTGAGGATCGGGATCATCAAGGACTGGGACACGAAATGGTACGCTGACAAGAAGACGTTCAGCAAGTATCTTGTCGAGGACAAGCGGATCCGCGATTTCGTCAAGAAGACTTGCTTTGCCGCCGGTGTCTCCCGGATCGAGATCGAGCGGAAGGGCGACGACAAAACCCTGATCGCCATCCGGGCGGCCCGCCCCGGCGTCATTATCGGCCGCCAGGGGTCCGGCATCGACGATCTGAAGAAGAAGCTCGAGGCCGAATTCGGCAAGTCCTTCTTCCTCAATGTCAATGAAGTGAAGGGCGCCGACATGGACGCCCAGCTGGTGGCCGAGAATATCGCCGCCCAGCTGGAAAAGCGGATTTCCTTCCGCCGCGCCATGAAGCAGGCCATGTCCCGGGCCATGAAACTCGGGGCCAAGGGCATCAAGACCCAGGTCGGCGGACGCCTCGGCGGCGCCGAAATCGCCCGTTCCGAGCATTACCACGAGGGGACCATCCCGCTGCAGACCCTCCGGGCCGACATCGACTACGGCTTTGCCGAGGCCGACACCCCGGCCGGCCAGATCGGCGTCAAGGTCTGGATTTACAGGGGCGAGGTCTTCCATGCCCCGAGACGGCCCCAGGCCCAGGAAGGAGGGGACATCTGATGCTGCTCCCCAAGAGAGTCAAGTACAGGCGGGTCCACCGCGGCCGGATGACCGGCAAGGCCACCCGCGGCAACAAGGTGACCTACGGCGAATTCGGCCTGGCCGCCCTGGAGCCCTGCTGGATCACCAGCAACCAGATCGAGGCCGCCCGTGTCGCCATCAACCGCTTCATCAAGCGGGGCGGACAGGTCTGGATCAAGATCTTCCCGGACAAGCCCGTGACGAAAAAGCCCGCCGAGACCCGGATGGGATCCGGCAAGGGTTCCCCCGAGTACTGGGTCGCCGTGGTGAAGCCGGGGCGCGTCCTGTTCGAGATTTCCGGCGTGACCGAGGCCGAGGCCCGGGAAGCCATGCGCCTGGCCGCCCACAAGCTGCCGCTGGCCTGCCGGTTCGTGACCCGTGAGAAGGAAGGTGACGGCAATGAAGCGGAATGAATTCAAGGAAGTCCGTGAAAAGTCCGTGGAGGAACTGAACGAGGAACTGAAGAACCTCAAGGAGGAACTCTTCCGGCTCCGGTTCCAGCATGCCACCAACCAGCTGGAGAATCCGATGAAGCTTCGGTCCGTCAAGCGCGACATCGCCCGGCTGAAGACGATCCTGCGCCAGCGAGAGTTGGCCGGCGCCGCCAAGTGAGGATGGAGGAGGAAGCGACCATGTCCGAGAGGAATCTCCGGAAGACCCGGGTGGGGCTCGTCACCAGCGACAAGATGGACAAGACCGTCGTCGTGGCGGTGGAGGAACTCGTCACCCATCCCCTGTACAAGAAGACCGTCCGGCGGACCAGCAAGCTGAAGGCCCATGACGAGGAAAACGCCTGCGGCGTCGGGGACCGCGTCCGCGTCATGGAGACCCGGCCCATCAGCAAGGACAAGCACTGGCGCGTCGTCGAGATCGTCGAAAAGGCCAAGTAGTCGGCCCGACGGGAACCGGGAAGGAGGAAGCAACGCATGATCCAGGTACAATCCCGACTCAAGTCCGCCGACAATACCGGCGCGCGGGAGCTCATGTGCATCAAGGTCCTGGGAGGCTCATGGCGGAAGTATGCCAGCATCGGCGACGTCATCGTGTGCTCCGTCAAGGAAGCGACGCCCGGCGGCGTCGTGAAGAAAGGCGAAGTCGTCCGGGCCGTCATCGTCCGGACGAAAAAGGGCATTCGCCGCGCGGACGGATCCTACATCAAGTTTGACGAAAACGCGGCCGTGATCATCAAGGAAGACAAGAACCCCCGGGGAACCCGGATTTTCGGGCCCATCGCCCGGGAGCTCCGCGACAGGGATTACATGAAGATCCTGTCGCTGGCGCCTGAAGTGCTGTAGGAGGAGGGACGACACCATGTCCAAGGTGCATGTGAAGAAGGACGACACCGTGTACGTCCTGACCGGCAAGGATGCCGGGGTCAGCGGCAAGGTCCTGCAGGTCCTGCCCGACGATTCCCGGGTTCTCGTGGAAGGCGTCAACATGGTCACGAAGCACAAGAAGCCGAGAGGCCGGGGACAGCAGGGCGGCCTGGTCCACCAGGAAGCACCCGTGAGCAGTTCCAACGTCATGCTGGTCTGCCCGAGCTGCAAGCGCCCCACCAAGATCGCCCGCAAGATCCTCCCGAAGGGTGGGAAGGTTCGCGTCTGCAAGCATTGCGGCGAGACCATCGACACACTTCGCGAGGACCGCGGCTGATTGCGCCGGCAAGGAGGAACCAAACGATGCCCAGGCTGAAGGACAAATACCAGAATGAAGTGGTGCCCGCCATGCAGCAGGCCTTCCACTACTCCTCCCCGATGCAGATCCCGAAGGTCGAGAAGATCGTCCTCAACATGGGCGTCGGCGACGTGAAGGACAACCCGAAGGCCGTGGAGAACGCCGCTGCCGCCATGAGCCTCGTGGCCGGCCAGAAGGCGGTCATTACCAAGGCCCGGAAGTCGGTTTCGGCCTTCAAGCTCCGGGAAGGCATGAACATCGGCTGCAAGGTGACCCTGCGCGGCAACCGGATGTACGACTTCCTGGACAAGTTCATCAACGTGTCCCTGCCCCGCGTGCGGGACTTCCGCGGAGTGAGCCCCAATGCCTTCGACGGCCGCGGCAATTACGCCATCGGCGTCCGGGAGCAGCTCATCTTCCCGGAGATCGACTATGACAAGATCGACCGGATCCGCGGGATGGACATCATCATCGTCACCACGTCGAAGACCGATGAAGAAGCGCGGGAACTGCTGCGGCTGCTCGGCATGCCGTTCGGCAAGTAAGCGGGAGGAAGACGACCCCATGGCCAAGAAATCACTGATCCTGAAGCAGCAGAAGCCCGCCAAGTTCACGACCCGGACCTACAACCGCTGCCAGCTGTGCGGCAGGCCCCACGCCTACATGCGGAAGTACGGCATCTGCCGCCTGTGCTTCCGGATGCTCGCCTACAAGGGACAGATTCCCGGCATCCGCAAGGCCAGCTGGTAGGGAGCAGGAAGGAGGAAGACCCATGCAGACCACAGATCCGATCGCGGACATGCTGACCCGCATCCGCAACGCCTCGTCCACGAACCATGCCACGGTCGAAATCCCCGGCTCCAAGGTCAAGAAAGCCATCGCCCAGATCCTCATCGACGAGGGCTATGTCTCGAAGATGGAATGGAAGCCCGACAACCGGCAGGGCGTCCTGACCCTGACCCTGAAGTATGCCGGAAAGAAACCGGTCATTTCGGGCATCAAGCGCATCTCGAAGCCGGGGCTTCGGGTATACGCGGACCTGGAGACCATGCCGAAAGTCCTGGGAGGACTGGGGATCGCCATCCTTTCCACCTCCCACGGCATCATGACCGACCGGAAAGCCCGCCAGGAAGGCGTCGGCGGCGAAGTGCTGGCCTACGTCTGGTGACCGCCGCGGCCGGCCAGGCCGCATCCCTCTGAAAAGGGCGGGCCGCATCCGCGGCCGCCCGCAATCTGAAGAGCAGGAGGAACAGCATCCATGTCCAGAATCGGAAGGAAACCGATTCCCATTCCCGCCGGCGTCGACGTGACCGTCGAGGGCCGGACCGTATCCGTCAGGGGACCCAAGGGACGCCTGTCCATGTCCGTCCACGCCGACATGGCCGTCCGTGTGGAGGGCGGGAACGTCCTCGTGGAGCGCCCGTCGGAGCAGAAGCTCCACAAGGCCCTGCACGGGCTGACCCGCAGCCTGGTGAACAACATGGTGGTGGGCGTGTCCGAAGGATTCTCGAAGACGCTGGAGATCGCCGGTATCGGCTACAAGGCCCAGAAATCCGGATCGAAGGTCGTACTGAGCCTCGGGCTGTCCCATCCCGTCGAAGTCGAGGAACCCGCGGGCATTTCCATCGAGGTGCCTGCGCCAAACCGCCTGGTCGTCCGGGGCTGCGACAAGCAGCTGGTGGGCGAAACGGCCGCCAAGATCCGGGCGCTGCGCGTGCCGGACGCCTACCAGGGCAAGGGGATCAAGTACGAAGGACAGGTCCTCCGGCTCAAGGAAGGCAAGACCGGCGGCAAGGGCAAATAAAGGAGGCGTGCGGACATGATCACCAAGACCAACAGGAACGAGGTCCGGAAACGCAAGCACGACCGGGTCCGCAGCAAGATCGCGGGAACCCCCGGACGGCCGCGTCTCTGTGTGTTCCGGAGCCTTTCCCACATGTATGCGCAGGTGGTGGACGACGAGAGCGGCCGCACCCTGGCATCGGCGTCCACCCTGGACGCCGAGATCCGGGACGCCGTCGGGTTCGGCGGGAATAAAAACGCCGCCGCCGAAGTCGGGAAGCTCATCGCCGCCCGGGCCATCGCCCGGGACATCAAGACCGTTGTGTTCGACCGGGGCGGCTACCTGTATCATGGCCGCGTCCAGGCGCTGGCCGAGGCCGCCCGCGAGGCGGGCCTCGAATTCTGACGAGGAGGAACTACACCGTGCGCATGGAAGCGAGCTCATCCGAACTGAAGGAGAAGGTCATCCACATCGGCCGGGTCTCCAAGACAGTCAAGGGCGGCCGGAATTTCCGCTTCACGGCCCTGGTCATCGTCGGCGACGAGAATGGCAAGGTCGGGAAGGGCCTCGGAAAGGCGGCCGAAATTCCGGATGCCATCCGGAAAGGCATCGAGGACGCCAAGAAGAACATGATCGAGGTGCCCCTGAGCCACACCACCATTCCCCATGAATCCCTGGGCGTCTTCGGCGCCGGCCAGGTGCTCCTGAAGCCGGCCGGGGAGGGAACCGGCGTCATCGCCGGCGGCCCGGTCCGGGCCGTCATGGAGCTGGCCGGCATCAAGGACATCCGGACCAAGTCCATCGGCACCAACAACCCGAACAACGTCGTCAATGCGACCATGGAGGCCCTGAAGGCCCTGCGGTCGCCGGCGATGGTCGCCCGGATCCGCGGCAAGTCCGTGGACGAAATCGTCTGACAGGAGGTGCCGGCATGGCCGAGATTCTCAGGATCACCCTGGTGCACAGCACCAGCAAGGCCAAGAAGAACCAGATCGCCACGGTGGCGGCCCTGGGCCTCCGGAAGATCGGCCAGACGGTCGAGCAGAAGGATACGCCGCAGGTGCGCGGCATGGTCCGCACGGTGTCCCACCTGGTGAAGGTCGAAGAGGCTTAAGGAGGCAGCGACATGAAGCTCAACGAACTCAAGGCTTCGCCCGGAGCCAGGCTGACGCCGAAGCGGAAGGGCCGGGGACCCGGTTCCGGAAACGGCAAGACCGCCGGACGCGGCCACAAGGGCCAGAAGGCCCGTTCGGGCGGCGGAGTCCGGATCGGATTCGAGGGCGGCCAGATGCCCATTTACCGCCGCCTCCCCAAGCGCGGATTTAACCGGAAGCGTTTCGCCACGGCGTACGCTGTCGTCAATGTCGGCGATCTCGAAGTCCTCGATGCCGGTACCGTGGTGGACGCGGCCCTGCTGAAGGCCTGCCGCCTGGTCACCGGCAACCCGGAAGGCATCCGGGTCCTCGGCAACGGCACCCTGACCCGGTCCCTGACCGTCAAGGCGGATGGCTTTACAGCCACGGCCCGCGAGAAGATCGAAAAGGCCGGGGGAACCGCCGAGGAGGTTTGACATGGCCGGTGTGTTTGAGACCATCAAGAACGCCTTCCGGATCCAGGACCTCCGCAGGAAGCTCCTCTATACCCTCGGCTTGCTGGCGATCTACCGGATCGGGACCCAGATTCCCGTTCCGGGCATCAACCGCGAGATCTTTACCCAGCTGTTCGAGCGGTTCGGCAACCTGGGGAACATGTTCGACCTCGTCTCCGGCGGCGCCCTCTACTCGGCGTCGATCTTCACCATGGGCATCCAGCCCTACATCAACGCCTCGATCATCATGCAGCTCATGACCGTGGTGATCCCCGCCCTGGAGCGCCTCCAGAAGGAAGGCGACGAGGGCCGCAAGAAGATCATGCAGATCGTCCGCTACGTCACCATCGGGCTGGGCCTGATCCAGGCCGTCGCCCTGTGGTACGGCGCCCGGGACGCCATGCAGAGCTCCCTGCCCGCATGGCTCAACGCCATCCTGGTCATCGCCACCTTTACCGCCGGCACCGCGTTCATCATGTGGCTCGGCGAACAGATCAACGAATACGGCATCGGCAACGGCATCTCCCTCATCATCTTCGCCGGCATCGTGACCCGGGGCCCCAGCGCGGTCCAGACCCTCTGGCTCTATTTCCAGAGCTGGACAGAAGGCGGCAGCTTCTTCCTTTCCCTGGGCATGACCATCCTCGTGGTGGCGGTCTTCCTCGTGGTCATCGGCCTGGTCGTCTTTGTCCAGCAGGCCGAGCGCCGCATCCCGATCCAGTACGCCAAGAAGGTCGTGGGCCGCAAGCTGTACGGCGGCCAGAGCACCTACCTGCCCCTGAAGGTCAACATGGCGGGCGTCATCCCGATCATCTTCGCCATGTCCATCATGATGTTGCCCCAGACCCTCATCGGGTTCTTCTTCTCCGGCAGCGACAGCCCCATCGTCCAGTGGATCCTGAACGCGTCCCAGGGCAGCGTCGGCTATTACACCCTGTATGCCCTCCTGATCTTCGGGTTCACGTTCTTCTACACCATGATCCAGTTCAATCCCGTCGAAATCTCCAACAATCTCCAGAAGAACGGCGGCTTCATTCCGGGCATCCGGCCGGGCCGCCCCACCGCCGACTTCATCAAGCATTCCGCCAACCGGATTTCCTGGTTCGACGGCATCTTTCTCGCCCTGGTCACCCTGCTCCCGGTCATCCTGGGATCCATTACCCGGGCGCCGGGCCTGTGGTTCGGCGGCACTGCCGTGCTGATCCTCGTGGGTGTGGCCCTGGACCTCGTGAACCAGATGGAATCCCAAATGCTCATGCGGCATTACAAGGGGTTCCTGGACTGACCGCGGAGGTAGGCGCATGCGGATCATCCTGTTGGGCCCCCCCGGCTCCGGCAAGGGAACCCTGGCTGCGGACCTGTCGCGCCATTTCTCGATTCCCCACATTTCCACAGGCGACCTGTTCCGCCACCACATGCGGACCGGGACGCCGCTGGGCCGCCTGGCGGAGTCCCACATCCGCTCCGGCGGCCTTGTACCGGATTCCGTGACCGTCGACATGGTGCGGGAGAGGCTGGCCCAGCCGGATTGCGCCGACGGGTTCCTCCTGGACGGATTTCCGCGGACCGAGCCCCAGGCCCATGCCCTGGCGGCCATGCTGGCAGAATCCGGCCAGGCCCTGGATCATGTCCTGGACCTGCGGGTCCGGGACGACACCATTATCCGACGCCTGTCCGGCCGACGGCTCTGTCCGGCCTGCGGGGCGGGCTACAACCTGGTCTCGGCGCCACCCCGCCTGGAGGGCGTCTGCGACGCCTGCGGGAAGCCCCTCGAGCAGCGGGCCGACGACCGGGCCGAAACGGTGCTGCGCCGCCTGGAAACCTACCATGCCCAAACGGCCCCCCTGGTCGGCTTCTATGAAGCCCAGGGACTGCTGATGCCCGTTCCCAACGAGGGCAGTCCCGCGGAGGCCTTCGAGACGGCCCTGCGGCTGCTGGGCCGGACGGCATGATCCACCTGAAGTCGGCGGACGAGATCGCCCGGATCGCCGCGGCGGGCCACGTGGTGGCCCGGGTGCTGGACGCAATCCGCGATGCCGTTCGACCGGGTGTAACCACGGGAGACCTGGATGCCCTGGCCGGAAAGATCATCCGGGAGTCCGGGGCCGAACCCTCCTTCCTCGGCTACGGGTCGCCGCCCTATCCCGCCTGCATCTGTGTCTCCGTCGACGACGAGGTGGTCCACGGGATTCCGGGATCCCGGGTGCTGGAGGAAGGATCCATCGTCAGCATCGACGTGGGGGCCTTCCTGGACGGGTTTCATGCAGACGCAGCCCGGACCTTCGCCGTCGGGCGGATTCCGGCGGAAGCTGCACACCTGGTCCGGATTACCGAGGAGGCCTTCTGGAAGGGATTCGACATGGCCCGGACCGACTGCCGGATGGGCGACGTGTCAGCGGCGATACAGGCCCATGTGGAGCAGGCGGGATACAGTGTCGTCCGAAGCCTGACGGGCCATGGAATTGGTCGTGCCCTCCACGAGGAGCCCGACGTGCCGAATTTCGGCCATGCCGGCCGGGGTCTCCGCCTGACGGGCGGCCTGGTCTTCGCACTGGAACCCATGGTCAACCGGGGGGGCCATCCTGTCCGGATCTCGCCTGACGGATGGACCGTGGTCACGGCGGACGGATCCCTGTCCGCACATTACGAGAATACCCTGGCCGTCCTTCCGGACGGTCCCCGGATCCTGACGGCATGACCGGATCCGCAGGCGGAACGCTGTACGACCGCCTGGCCGACAAGGGGCTCTGCCGGGGCTCCGTGGTCCTGTCCCTGGCCGGCCATGACCGGGGCTGGCTGTATGTGGTGATCCGGGTCGACGGCGGATGGGCCTGGATCCTCGACGGACAGGGACGGCCCTGGGAACGGCCGAAGCGGAAACGGATCCGGCACCTGAAACCCCTGTCGGACGCCGCCGGACGGGAGAATCAGCTGGACCGGATCGAGGCGGATCCGGAACCGGAACGGCGGAATGCGGCCATCCGCAGGATGCTGCGGGAATTTGTCGGGGAACGGCCCGGGGCGGGCATGGAACCGCCGGCCGGCACCGCGTCGGAGACAACAGGAGGAGGAACCTGAGATGTCGAAGGAAGATGTCCTGGAAGTCGAGGGAGTGGTCGTCGAGGCCCTTCCCAACGCCGTCTTCCGCGTTCGGATGGAGAACGGCCACCAGGTGCTGGCCCATATCTCCGGCAAGCTGAGGCAGCATTACATCAAGATCCTGCCCGGGGACCGGGTGACCATGGAACTGTCGCCATACGACCTGTCCCGGGGCCGGATCACATGGCGGGCCAAGTGACAGTCGCCCGATCCGGCGACTTGCGGACCGGTCCGGTCCCCGTCGGATGCGATCGAAAGGAAATGGATTTTGAGGCTTGTATTCCGCGGGATATTTGCTAAAATATATTAGCGTGCGCCAATAGGCGTTTGTTGTTTTTGAACCCCAGGACCCTGTCCCGAACATAAGGAGGATTCCCCCATGAAGGTCAAGCCGTCCGTCAAGCCGATGTGCGAGAAGTGCAAGATCATTCGCCGGAAGGGCCGCGTCATGGTCATCTGCGAGGAACCGAAGCACAAGCAGAAGCAGGGCTGAACGATCCGGGCGATCCCGTACGGGAAAGCGCCCGGTTTCTTTGCGATCTCCCATGCCGGTGCGGCTGCCCCGAAGCCGATTCGGGGAATCCGGCGATGGTACGTATAGAACCGGTTTCGTCAACAATATGGAGGTGCTGAACACATGGCCCGTATCGCCGGAGTGGACCTGCCGAACGAGAAGCGCATCGAGATTGCGCTGACCTACATTTTCGGCATCGGCAGGACGAAGTCCGCACAGATTCTCGACCGTTGCGGCGTCAATCCGGACACCCGTGTCCGGGACCTGACCGACGACGACATTTCCAAGATCCGCGACAACCTGGACAAGGAACAGAAGGTCGAGGGCGACCTGCGCCGC
Organism: Bacillota bacterium; assembly: GCA_029548445.1. GTDB lineage: Bacteria > Bacillota > Clostridia > Saccharofermentanales > UBA5734 > JAKPNJ01. The sequence goes on from JAKPNJ010000174.1 coordinate 14,892, forward strand.
GAGATCGCCATGAACATCAAGCGACTGATGGAAATCGGCTGTTACCGGGGCCGCCGTCATCGCATGGGCCTGCCTGTCCGCGGACAGCGCACCAAGACGAACGCCCGGACCCACAAGGGGCCGAAGCGCAACACGACCGGGAAAAAGAAGTAAGGAGGCAGAGCCATGGCCAAAGTCACCAAGAAGGCCGCGACCCGGCCGAAGCGCAAGGAACGCAAGAATATCGACCGGGGAGAGGCCCACATCCACTCCTCGTTCAACAACACCATCGTGACGATCACGGACATGACCGGCAACGCCATTTCCTGGGCCAGCGCCGGTGCCATGGGCATGAAGGGCTCCCGGAAGGGCACTCCCTTCGCCGCCCAGATGGCCGCCGAAACCGCTGCCCGCGGCGCCATGGACCATGGCATGCGGACTGTGGAAGTCATGGTCAAGGGACCCGGCGGCGGCCGTGAAGCCGCCATCCGCGCCCTGCAGGCCGCCGGCCTCGAGGTGACGCTGATTCGGGACGTGACCCCCGTTCCCCATAATGGTTGCCGTCCGCCCAAGAGAAGAAGAGTCTGATTTCCGGAGGTGTAGGAAATGGCACGATATACCGAAGCATCCTGCAGACTCTGCCGTCGCGAGGGCGAGAAACTGTTCCTCAAGGGGCAGAGATGCTATACAGGCAAGTGCGCGCTGACGCGCCGCTCGTTCGCTCCCGGCCAGCATGGCCAGGGCCGCAAGAAGACATCCGAGTATGGGATCCAGCTCCGTGAGAAGCAGAAAACCCGCCGCTTCTACGGGGTCCTGGAGAGGCAGTTCCGCCGCTATTTCGAAACCGCCGAACGGCAGACCGGCAAGACCGGCGAGAACCTGCTCCGGATGCTGGAACTCCGTTTCGACAACGTGGTCTACCGCATGGGGCTGGCCGCCTCCCGCCAGGAAGCCCGCCAGCTGGTGCGCCATGCCCACTTCTCCCTGAACGGGCGCAAGGTCAACATCCCCTCCCAGGTCCTCTCGGCCGGGGATGAGATCGCCGTCCGGCAAGGGTCCCGCTCCTCCCCGAAATTCGCCGACCTGTCTCCCAGGCCGCTTCCCAAGTGGCTCTCCTTCGATCGGGACTCCATGACCGGACGGATCGTCTCGGCCCCCGCCCGCGAGGATGTGGATCTCGAGGTCAAGGAGCACATGATCGTCGAGCTCTACTCCAAGTGATCCTGCGGACCGGATCCTGACCCCCCCGCTGGATGGTTCACGAAGGAGGAACACCATGATTGAAATTGAAAAGCCGAAGATCGAGCGCACCGATTCCGGCTCCGACGGCTCGTATGGCACCTTCGTCATCGAGCCCCTCGAGCGCGGGTATGGCATCACCCTCGGGAACGCCCTTCGCCGGGTGCTCCTGTCCTCCCTGCCCGG
>JAKPNJ010000195.1 GCA_029548445.1 Bacillota bacterium
CGCGCCTCGGGTATCGATCCAAGGCCGTCGTGACAGGGGACATTACCCAAATCGACCTGCCGCCGGACCGGCGATGCGGCCTCAAGGACGCCCGGCGCCTCCTCCGGGGCGTGGAAGGCATCTCCATGGTCGAATTGACGGACCGGGACGTGGTCCGCAACGCGCTGGTCCAGAGGATCGTCCAGGCATACGAGCGGAACCGGGTCGGGAGAACACCATGAAGTGGCTGCGTGCCCGGTCCCTAACCCGGCCGCAGCCGTCGGCGCGGCATTCGGCCATCCGGATCCTGTTCGTCCTGCTTCTTGCGGCAGCGGTATTTGGGGTGGCCTTCCTCCTGTATCTTGGCTCCTCCGTCCAGCGATACGACCTGGAGGTCGGCGACATCAGCCCGCAGGACATCGCCGCGCCCCGCAGCATCCCCGACGAGGCGACGACCCGGACACGGGCCGACCAGGCCGCGGCGGCCGTCCCCGACATCCTGGTCCATGACAGCCAGGCAGCCGAGCGGAACGTGGTCCGGACCAACCGCTTCTTTACCGTCGTGTCCGCCTTTCGCATGGAAATCGCCGCGTCCGTTCCCCCGCCGGACATGGAGACGGCGGCTCTCGGCCTTCTCGCCAGGCTTCGCCTCGATTCCGGCCTCTTCCTGACCCAGGAGGACGCCCTCCGGCTGGTGAGCGTGGAAGAAGCGATTTTTACGGGCCTTTCTTCCCATGGCCAATCCGTCGCCGGCCTGCTCCGCAGCCAATCCATCGCGCCCGGGGCGGTTTCCGGCCCGATCCGAAACCAGACCGAGCGACTGGAAGAGACAGCGCCCTATCTTGCGAGCGATCTCCCGCTCCTGAACCGGATCCTCGACATGACCCATACAGGCAACATGGCCGTCGACGAAGACGCCACGGCGGCCGCCCGGACCCTGGCGCGGAACCGGGTCCTGGAGAATCCGGTCATGATCGAGAATGGGACCCGGATCGTCTCCTACGGCGACGTCATCACGGCCGATACCCTGGCCCTGCTGGGTTCCCTGGGGCTCGTCGAGGATGGACGGCTCGATGTCCGGCTGCTGGGCGGCCTCCTGATGCTGTCGGGGCTCTGCACGATCCTGCTGGTCCTGTATCTGCGGCGATATGCCGGCCAGGACCTGGGCGGCCTCCGGCCCCGGGCCGCCGTGGTTCTCTCCCTCCTGCTCCCCCTGCTCATCGGGATCTATTCGCTGCGCCTGTCGCCCCTGGCCAGTCCCGTCGTCCTGTGCACCGTGCTGGCCGCGACCTTCTTCGGCTTTCGGACCGGCCTCGCCCTATCGTCGATCCTCTCGCTTCTCATGCTGCCCCTGGCGGGATACGACGCCCGGTTCATGGCCGTCTCCCTGATCGCCGCGATGACGGCTTCCATCTTCATCCAGGGCGTTTCCCGACGCGACAACCACGCCTACCTGATCCTGGCCGCTGCCCTGGCCTCGGCCCTGGCGGCCCTGGCGTCCGGGCTCCTGCTGTCCCTGGAGTGGCGTGACCTGCTGGCCGACATGGGATTCGCGGCATCCGCCAGCGGCATCGCGGCAATCCTGGCCATCGGGCTCATGTCCCTCTTTGAGGCCGCCTTCAACGGGGTGTCCCCAATCCGCCTGATCGAGCTGTCCCACCCCGGCAGTCCCCTGATGCGCCGGCTGTTCCTGGAAGCTCCCGGAACCAGCCAGCACAGCATGATGGTGGCGAACCTGGCCGAAACCGCAGCAGCGGCCGTCGGGGCCAATCCGCTGATCGCCCGGGCCGGTGCCTGCTACCACGACATCGGCAAGCTCGAGGAGCCGGGCATGTATACGGAAAACCAGGATGGCGACAATCCCCATGACCGGATGGAGCCGGAAAGAAGCGCCGCCGTCATCCTGTCCCATCCCGAGAAGGGGTTGCGGATCGCCAGGCGACACCGGATCCCCGAACCCGTCTGCCGCGTCATCGCCGAACATCACGGAACCAGTCCGCTGGCCTATTTCCTGCACAAGGCGGGGCGCATCGCACAGGAATCCGGCTTGCCGGAACCGGACCCGGAGACCTATCGATACCCGGGACCCGTCCCTTCCTCCCGGGAGTCGGCCCTGGTCATGCTGGCGGACGCCTGCGAGGCCGCTGTCCGGTCGACCCGGCCCGCGACGCTGGACGACACCGAGGCGCTCCTGCGGCGCATCGTGCACCAGAAGATCGAACAGGACCAGCTGGCCCGGTCCGGGCTCGCCTTTTCCGACATCGAGACCGTCATACGGGCGTTCCTGCAGACTTATGCGGGACATTTCCACGAAAGGGTGAAGTACCCAGATGACACTGCAGGTCGAAAGCCGGCTGTTCCGGCATGATGTCTCCCGCTGGGAGAGCTCCCTGTCCCTCCTGTTCCGGAGAACCTTCGAGGAGCAGGTCCGCTGGGACGACGCCTGCCGCGCCGACCCGGACAACGGGTATCCGGTGCCATCCGCCAGCCTGCTTTTCTGCGGGGACCACCACATCCGGACCCTCAATCGGCGCTATCGGGGACAGGATGCGGTGACGGACATCCTGTCCTTTCCTCTCCTGGACATGGATGAGGGGCAATTCCTCCTTCCGCTGGGAAGGGCCGACCTGGACCAGCGGGGCGATCATTGCCTCCTCCCGCTGGGGGACCTGGTCCTGAGCCTGCCGAGGGCGATGGTCCAGGCCCGCCGCCATGGCCACTCCCTGGACCGGGAGGTCCATTTCCTGGCCCTGCACGGTATGCTCCACCTGCTGGGATTCGATCATGATACGGAAGAACGGGAGGCCAGGATGAGGGCCATCCAGGAGCGCCTCCTGGCCGACATGGGCCTGGAGCGCCTCCCATGAGCGGCCTCCCCGGGGAATTCCTGTCCCACTGCGGCGTCGTGGCCCTGGCGGGCCTTCCCAACGCCGGCAAATCCACGCTCCTGAATCGCCTGTGCGGTCAGAAGATTGCCATCGCGACCCCGAAACCCCAGACGACCCGCCGCATGATCCGTGGAATCGTCAACGGGCCGGACCACCAGGCGGTCCTGCTCGACACCCCCGGCCTCCACGCGCCGCGGAACCGGCTGGGCCAGCTGATGACCCGGATGACCCAGGAAGCCTGTGACCAGGCCGACCTGGTCCTGCTGGTGGCGGATGCTTCCCGAAAGGCCTTCGACGACGCGGAACGCCGCTGCCTGGAACGGACGAACCGGAATGGCACACCCCTGGTCGTCGTTTTCAACAAGGTCGACAGGATACAGAAAGAGCGGCTGCTCCCCCGAATGGCGGAGGCCCATGCCGGGTATGCGCCCCGTGAGATCCTCCCGATTTCGGCCCTGACCGGGGATGGATGCGACGAGCTCCTGCGCATCCTGGTCCGCATGCTTCCGGAAGGACCCCCGATCTTCGACCGGGAAGCCTTTACGGACGAGACCGAGCGATCCCTGTCGGAGGAGATCATCCGGGAGCATGTCCTGCGGCAGGTCCGCCAGGAGATTCCCCACGGAACCGGCGTCCTGGTGGCCTCCTTCGAGGAGGAACCGCTTCACGATCCGCCGACCGGCGTGTCCCATCCGGGCGGGACGGCACCCGACCGGTTTGTCAGGATCGCAGCCTCCATATACTGCGAGAAGGAGACGCACAAGGGGATCCTCCTGGGCAAGGGAGGCTCCATGATCCAGGCGATCGGCACCGCTGCGCGGCTGGAGCTGGAGGAGATGCTGCAGGCCCGGGTCCACCTGGACCTGCACATCAAGGTGCGGGAGGACTGGCGGAACCGATCTGCGATTCTCCGGGACCTGGGCTTCCGGGGCTGAGAGCCGCGACCGGGGGAGGACGACAGGACGATGGACACCCAATTGTCCGTTCGGGGCCTGGTCCTGAAGTGCCTTTCCGTAGGCGAAGCGGACCGATCCCTGGTCATCCTGACATCCGAAGGACAGTTGCTCGATGCCTGGGCCAGGGGCGCCCGGCGTTCCCGCAGCCGCCTGATTTCCTCGACCCAGTGGCTCAGCCTGTCCGACTTTCACCTGTATGCTGTCAACGGACGCCTGTCGGTGGACCAGGCCGAACGCATCGAGGCGTTCCAGGCGGTCACCACGGATGTCGAGCGATTGACGCTGGCCGCGTACCTCGGGGATGTGGCCATGGACCTGGCCCGAGCCGAGATTCCGGATCCCGTCCTACCCAGGCTGCTGCTCCATGCCCTGGTGGCCTTGGGCCGGCTGGACCGGGACCCGGTCATTATCGCCCATGCCGCCGCCTTCCGGATGACAGCCTGCTCGGGATTCTGTCCCTCCCTCGATCGATGCGGCGTCTGCGGGGATATTGTGGACAGCCAGGCCTGGTTCAGTCATGGACGCGCCGCCGTCCTGTGCGGAAAGGCCTCGTGCCGCCGGGACGCGGCCGCGTCGGAGCCGCTCCATCCCGGCCTGCTCCAGTGCCTGCGGCACATCCTGGGGGCAACAGAGGAATCGCTTTTCTCCTTTCGGCTGTCGGAGCCGGTGGCCAGGGATTTCGTTGCCTTGGCAACCCGGTTTGTGGAAGAGCGGATGGAGCACCGCTACGAGCGGCTGTCGCTCCTCGAATCCTTCCAGTCGTTCGGCGGCGGCGCTTCCCCGAGAAAGGACGCCAGCGCCTCCCGGACTTCGGAACCGGATGACAGGGACTGCGGGCGCCAATCCTCCGGGAACAGCGATCGATAGTCCGGCAGGTCATACCGCTCGTCGATCAGCAGGATGAACCCGCGGTCGGTTTCGGACCGGATGACCCGTCCGGCGGCCTGCGTGACCTTGTTGAAGCCGGGAAACCGGTAGGCAAAATCGAATCCGGCGCCGCGGACCATCTGGAAATAATCCCGCAGGATCTCCCGCTCCGGGCAGACCTGCGGCAGGCCGACGCCGACGATCATGACGCCGGACAGGCATTCCCCCACCAGGTCGATCCCCTCCGCAAACACCCCTCCCAGGACGGCACAGGCCGCCAGGGTCGCCCCCCCGAAGCAGTTGAACCGGGCCAGGTAGGATTCCCGCAGGGAGTCGGACATGGCCGTGTCCTGGACATGCCATTCGATTTCTTTTCCGAGCCCGCGATCCCTGGCGATGCGGCGCATTTCGCCAAGGCAGGCCCTCAGGTAGGCGAAGGACGGGAAGAACAGGAGGTAATTGCCACGTCGCGCCGCCAATGCCTCGACGAGCACGTCGGCGACTCCCGCCAGGGTAGCGGCCCGGTCCCGGTACCGGAGCGACAGGGACGGAACGGTCCCGACGAACAGGTTTTCCGGCGGGAACGGAGACGCCAGGAGCAGCCGCTCGGCCCCCCCGCCGCCAGGGTCTTCCCGGCAGATCATGGTGGAAAAATACTCGATGGGCGACAGGGTGGCGGAGAAGAAGACGGCTGGATACCGCTCATGGTAGGTGCTGCGCAGCCAGGTCGAGGCATCGAGGCAGCGAAGGCAGACGGCCAGGCCGGATCCGGTTTCGGGCTGGAAGGACACGGTGGTCACGTAGGTCTCGTTGAAGAACTCGTCATGGACCCTCAGGAAGAAGAGCACATCGAAGTAGGTATCCGCCAGGTCCCGCCGCCTTGCACCAGGCGGCATCCGCTCCAGGACCGGCCGGCAGGCGATGGTGAATCGGCGCAGTTTCCCGGCCAGGCGACGCGGCGCGACCCGGGCGGCATGGAATCCGGATGTCCGCATTTCGCTGTTCGGCGAGCACTCCGGCTCCATCCTGGCCAGGGAGGGGGCCAGGTCGGTCGGCTCCCCCTCTCCGGCCGGTTCGGACAGAAAGGAGTCGAGACAGGCCAGGGCGGCGTCCAGGGTCCGGTCCAGTTCCCGTTCAAGGCCTTTCACGGCTCCCCGCGCCTTGCGCAGGGCCTCCCGCTCCAGGACGGCACTGACCATTTCCTTGGAGCGATCCGGAAGATTGTGGGCCTCGTCCACAAGCAGGACATTTCTCCGGGACGAATCAATCCCAAAGAATCGTTCCAGCCGCACCCGCGGATCGAACGCGTAGTTGTAATCGGCGATGACGACATCGCAGTGGACGGAGGCGTCCAGGGACAGCTCGAAGGGACAGACGCCATGGCGCAGGGCCGTCTCCAGGACCAGGTCCCGGGCCACGGCGGCATGGAGGAGCAGGTCGTGGACGGCAGGCCGGATTCGGTCGTAGTAATGGGTTGCCAGCGGACAATGCTCCGGGTCGCAGAACAGGTCGGGGCGGGGACAGATCTTCTCCTTCGCCGTCAGGGTGATCCATCGGGCGATCAACCCGGCTTCGGCGAGCTCCCCCATGGCCTTCTCGGCGACGGAACGGGCCGCGGTCTTGGCGGTCAGGTAGAAGACATGGTCGCACAGGTCCCTTCCCAGGGCCTTTAGGGCAGGGAAGAGGACCGCCATGGTTTTTCCGGTGCCGGTGGGCGCCTGGACGATGAGGGTGGAGCGCTGCCGGATGGTTCCCACGACTTCCTCCATCAGGCGCTTCTGGCCGGGACGAAGGACGGGATAGGGAAAGCGAAGGGACTGAAGCGAGCGGTTGCGGGCGCTCCTGTGCCGTTCCAGGATCGTCGCCCATTCGATGTAGGCGGCTGTGCACTGGTCAAAAAACGACTTGATTTCCTGGGGAGAAGGCGTCCGGACCAGGCCGAGTCGATCGCCCGTATCCGCCTGGACATACAGCAGCTCCAGCTCGAACAGAGGGCTCCCGGGTTCCCGGCTCTCCCGCCGGATCCCCAGAAGGTGGGCATACAGCATGGCCTGGGCCCAATGCACCTCGTCCCCCCCGTCCGGAACATGGTCGAGAGCGGCCGCCAGGGTCTTGACCTCAATCAGGCGGATCCGGTCGGGGGCTGTCAGGAGGGCGTCGATTCGTCCCCCGATCCGCAGGGTCATGCCCGGTGTCATGACATCGGTCGCCAGGGTGACTTCCGTTTCCAGGCGGCCGCTGGACTCCCGGGCCTCCTGTTCCAGCAGACGGAAGGTCCGCTGGTGGATCCGGATCCCTTCGGCACCGGTCAGGGGCCGGGAAAGGGACGATGCGGCCAGTCCGCCGGATCGACGGAAGAACTCGGCCAGCTCGCGGACGGACACCTGGACGCAGGGGACATCGGGACAGGATTCGGGCATGGGGCTCCTCCGGGATCGTCTCCATGGGTTTCTTCCATTATGCTATACTTCCCCATGGATTCGACAGCGGCTTTCCGCCGCAGCCCTCCCGGAGGCGAGACCGTGCTGACCACCATCCTGCTGGACCTGGACGGGACCCTGCTGCCCATGGACCTGGACCGCTTCCTGTCCTTATATTATCGGACGGTGTCCCGGGCCTTCGCCGGGTTCATGGACCCCGAGGCATTCCGCGGGGCCCTGGTCCGGTCCGTCCTGTCCGTCCTCCGCAACACCTCGGATGAAACCAACGAAACGCTTTTCTGGCGGGTCTTTCCGGAGGAAACCGGAATCCCGCGGGAACAGGCCGAACCGATATTCCTGGACTACTACGGCAGCGGATTCGAGGAGGTGCGCGCCTCCTGCGGACAGCACTCCCTGGTGCCGGAAACGCTCCGGATCCTGAAACAAAAGGGATATCGCCTGGTCCTGGCCACAAACCCGCTCTTCGCGCGCATCGCCGTGGAGCGGCGCCTGTCCTGGGCCGGCCTGGAGCCGTCACAATTCGACCATATGACGACACTCGAGAACAGTACCCGCTGCAAACCTTCGTCCGGCTACTACCGGGAGATCCTCCGATCCGTCGGGGCTGTTCCGGAAGAGTGCCTGATGCTGGGAAACGACAACCTCGAGGACCTGGCCGCCGCGGACGCCGGCGTGGCGTCGGGCCTGGTGACGGACAACCTGCTGGACCAGACGGGAAGGGGCGTGGCCGATGCGTCTCTCCACGGCACCCTGGCCGACCTCCATGTCCTGGCCTCGTCCCTGCCGGAAGTGCCTGCCGCGATGACTGGACATGCTGCGTGCCGTCCCATGTGAAAACCGCCTCCCGACTGAATTGGGTCAGCCGGAAGGCGGTTCGGACGATGGTGCGGGAGACAGGACTTGAACCTGCATGGCCTTTCGACCACTAGTACCTGAAACTAGCGCGTCTGCCAATTCCGCCACTCCCGCGCGGCGATTGATATCGTACAATACACCCTTTGAAAATGCAAGGGGGGATTATGATATCATGGGACGGGAGTGTGATGGGATGAATCGACGACTGGATCAGTTCAAGCGCTTCATGCGCGGCCGCAAGGTTGCGGTCATCGGCATCGGGGTCAGCAACCGCCCCCTGGTCCACTACATCGCAAAACTTGGTGCCGAGATCACGGCCTTTGACATGGCCGATGCCGACGATGCCGTCCTCTCCGCCACGATGCGGGAATTCGAGTCGGCCGGGATCCGGCTCGCCTGGTCCGTCGGCCCCGGCTACATGGACCGCCTCAAGGGGTTCGACATCGTCTTCCGAACCCCGCGGATGCGGCATGACGAGCCGGCCCTCCTGTCGGAACGGGAACGGGGCGGCATTGTGACCTCCGAGATGGAAGTGTTCATGGAACTCTGCCCGGCCACCCTGTTCGGCATCACCGGCAGCGA
>JAKPNJ010000207.1 GCA_029548445.1 Bacillota bacterium
CCCTGCCGGAGGAGATCCTGGACGCGGTGTCCGCGAATCTCTGCATCCTGAAGTCGCCCACCCTGATGCGGCAGGCCGACGGCCGGATTTGGGGATGGGAGGGCTGCTGCGACGGGGAAGGCTGCTGCTTCGGCTCCTGCACCCATGTCTGGAACTACGCCCAGGCCCTCTGCCACCTGTTCCCCCGCCTGGAGCGGTCCCTCCGGGTCACGGAGTTCCTGGAGAACCAGGACGATGACACCGGCCACCAGGCCTTCCGTTCGCCGCTGCCGATCCGGAAGAACCCGGACCACGCCTTCCACGCGGCCAGCGACGGGCAGCTGGGCGGTATCCTGAAGATGTATCGGGAATGGCGGATCAGCGGGGATACCGGCTGGCTCCGGCGGCTCTGGCCCCGGGTCCGGCAGAGCCTCGACTACTGCATCCGCCAGTGGGACCCGGACGGAGAGGGCATCGTCCGGCAGCCCCACCACAACACCTACGACATCGAGTTCTGGGGCCCGGACGCCATGGCCACGGGCTTCTACCTGGGCGCCCTGAAGGCGGCGGATGCCATGGCGACCGCCCTGGGCGACGACGGCTCCGGATACCGGGAGCTGTATCGGAAGGGCAGGGCCTTCCTGGAGACGGTTCTCTACAACGGCGAGTATTTCCACCAGGTCGTCCAGCGGGAAGGCCTGGCCGTCTCCCTGAAAACGGAAACCGAGAAGGGTGAAATCCGGGAGGTCCTGGAGCGGGAGGGCCCGCCGTACCAGTACGGGTCCGGCTGCCTGTCCGACGCGGTGGTGGGCATCTGGCTCGCCGAGCGGGCCGGCTTGCGGGACCTGGTGGACGAGGGGAAGCTCCTGCAGACCCTCCTGAGCATCCACCGGTACAATTTCCGGCAGGACCTGTCCGCCCACGCCAACCCCCAGCGTCCCGGCTTCGCCGCGAAGCACGACGCCGGCCTGCTTCTCTGCACCTGGCCCCGGGGCGGCCGCCCGTCGCTGCCTTTCGTCTACAGCGACGAGGTCTGGACCGGCATCGAGTACCAGGTGGCCTCCCATCTCCTGTCGCGGGGCTGCCTCCAGGAGGGCCTGGAGATCGTCCGGGGCGCCCGGGCCCGCTACGACGGAACCGTCCGCAATCCCTACAACGAATACGAATGCGGCCACTGGTACGCCCGGGCCCTGTCCTCCTACGCCCTGCTGGAGGGCTTCACGGGGGTGCGCTACGACCGGGTGGACCGGACCCTGGTCGTCGGTCGACACAACGCCCGCGCCTACCGGACCTTCCTCGCCACCGCCACGGGCTACGGTACCGTCATGGTGGAAGGGGACGAGGTCCGGCTGGAGGTCGTGTCCGGCACCATCGAGGTGGACCGGATCGAATGGAGGGACGACGCATGAACCCCTTGTGGAAAGACGCCCTGCTCCGCCTGCCGCTCCGGCCGAGGGGCGAGTGGATCCGGATTACGGACAGCCACGACGTCACCGGCTTCAACAACGACGGCTTCCTGTCCACCTATTCGTACCTGTACCGGACCGACGAGGGCCTGGTGCTGTTCGAGCACGAAGGCGCCGGCTGCATCCGGGAGATCCGGACCATCGGCTATACCGGGCGGCTGCGGGTGTACCGGGACGGCTGTGCCGAACCGGACATCGACGTTGCCTTCGACGACCTGTATGCCGGGCGGGATCCCCGCTTTCCGGCCGATCTTGTCCGCGACGAGGTCCGGGGTCACGGCAGCGCCTGGTGCTATGGGCCGATCCCCTTCCGGACGGGCATCCGGGTCGTGGCCACCGACCGGGTGGCGTCCTACCACTTCTACAATATCTTCGCCCACGTCCATTCGGAGGATCATGGGGAGCCGGACGCCGCCGCCCTCGTCCCGAATCCGGATTCCGACCGCCGGATCGGGGGACAGGTCGACCTGGAGCCCCACGGAAAAGCCACGCTGCTGGAGCATGCGGGCCCCGGCCTGGTCCGGGAGCTGTCCCTGTCGATCCCGTCCGCCATCCGGTCCGCCGCCCTGGAGCGGGTGCATCTCCGCATCCGATGGGACCCGGCGGCCACGGAATCGACGTCCGCCCCCATGGGCCTGGCCTTCGACCCCTTCGAGGCCCCGGCGGTGGATGCGCCCCTGGGGCTGTTTTTCGCCGCGGGGTACGGCGGCGGGCCCCCCGACCCGGATACGGACTCGTACGTCATCGGCAATATGCAGACCCATATGCGGATCCCCCTGGGGCGGATCGAGACCGACACCCCCGCGGTCTCCGAACGGAACGGCGTCTTTACCTGCCGGTTCCCCATGCCATTCTGGAGAAGCGCCGTCGTCGAGCTGGTGAACCATGCCGGAATCCCCCTGCCGGGGATCGGGTATGCCCTCAGCCTTTCCGACAATCCCTATCCGCCGGACAGCGGCCGTTTCTACGCCTTCTACAGGCGGGAGAACGGCACCCTGCCCGACCGGGATTATCTTCTCCTGGAAACCCGTGGCCGTGGCCGCTATGCGGGATGCGCCATGCGGATGTCGTCCCGGGCCCTGTTCCGGCCCGATGCGGATATCCTGCCCCGGCTCTACCTGGAGGGAGACGCCCGCTTTTACCTGGACGACGCCCGGGCCTGCCTGTACGGCAGCACCGGGACGGAGGAATACTTCAACTGGGGCTGGTACGACGTCGAGGAAAAGGACCAGGTGTTCGTCTTTCCCACCCACGGCTATCCCGAGCACCTTCGGGACCAGGAAGACCACTCGGTCATGTACCGGTTCCACCTCACTGATTCCATCCCGTATTACCGGGCCTTCCGCTTCGCCCTGGAACACGGGCCGGAGGGCCGGACCCCGTCGGATTACGAAAGCGTAACCTTCTCCTATCACCGGGACGAGCCGGTGCTGGCCCTGACCGACTCCCTCGATGTCGGGTCCGCGGAGGATGAGGCAGCCCATGGGCTGGCCGCCGGCCGAATCCTCTGGTCGGGGTCCCGAACCCGGGTCTACGAAGGCAACGACCAGGTCCTGGCCAGCGTCCTGCCGGCTTCCGGCGCCGGCGACTGGCTGCCCCTTGCAGGCCTTCGGGACGACGGCTGCACCTGGGCCGGCACCTGCGCCTTCTCGGTCGCGGTCCGCCCCGACAATGCCGGCGTTCGGATCCGCCGGCGATGGGACGGGGACTATCCCGAGGAGGCGTCGCTGCCGGGCGGGGAGAGGACCCGGGTGGTGCCGGGCCAGCGGGTCCGGGTCTACGTGGACGACGAGCCGGCCGGCGACTGGTGCCTTTCGGCCCACCATGCCCGGTCCTGCTGGATGGAGGACGAATTCGAGATCCCCGCCCGGCTGGCCCGGGGAAAGGAGCGGCTGCGGATCCGGCTGGAGACCCTGCCGGAAGGCGGCGAGGTCGGCTGGAACGCCTTCCATTATTGGGTTTTCAGTTATATCGAGCCGTCCGCGTGACGGGAAAATCCCGCACCTGTTCGATTGGTGAATGAGTCCCTCCGTGGTACACTTTCCTCGCAGGATATCCTTCCGTTGGGGCCCGACTCCATAAAATCCTGTTCCCGACATGGCAGGAATGCCCGGACGGGGCCGCTATCGCACGAACCGCAAGGGAGGGTCGCCGATGAAGAAGGGAATGCGCCGTATCGCCGCACCGACAGGGTGCCTCCTGGCCCTGGCCCTGGCTTGGTGGGTTGTGATTCCTCCTGGCCCGGTCCGATCCGTCGTGCCACCGGAGGACTTCGACTTTGTGGTTGAGGGCGGCGAAGCAACCATAACCGGGTACAACGGCATCGAGGAGCATGTCGTCGTGCCGGACCAGCTGGGGGGCGCGCCTGTACGAACCATCGGAAGCAGCGCGTTCTCGGGGAATATGGTCATCCGTACCGTTGGTTTGCCGGAAACGACCCAGGCCATCGGAAACGGCGCCTTCGCCACCTGCACGAACCTGCTGGAGGTCACGTCCGCCTCCGGCCTCCGGACCATTGGCCAGAACGCCTTCTCGAGCTGTCCGAATTTCCGTTCGCTGCCCATGCCCGCCACCTTGGAGCGGATCGGGGAGTATGCCTTTTACAACTGCAAAAATTTCTCGAATTTCTCGATTCCGGCCGGTGTGTCCTACATCGGGGACCATGCTTTCGACGGCACCGACTGGCTGACGCAATCGACCAGGGAACTCCTCCTGGTCGGGGATGGCCAGCTCCTGAAGTACAACGGAAATGCCGCGTACCTGGAGCTCCCGGCCGGAACCCGAAGGATCTACAACAACGCCTTCGCCATGAAAAAGACCCTGACCGAGGTCGTCCTGCCGGACACCTGCCAATGGATCGGCCAGCTTGCATTTTACGGCTGCGACAACCTGGCCCGGATCCTCGTCCCGGAAAGCGTCACGGGCATCGACAACCAGGCGTTCTACATCAGTGCGCCACATACGGTCCCCAAACTGGCCATCCGGGGTTTCCCCGGATCCTACGCGGAGCAGTTTGTGCGGGCCCGCTGGCCGGAAGGCCAGGGGTTCATTCCCGTCGGCCGGATCCGGTTCCTGACCTTCGGCGGCAGCCTGGTTCCCGATGCGGTCGTGGACCTGGGGGTTCCCTTCCCCGCGCCGTCCCCGCCGATCCGGGCCGGCCACGCCTTCTCGGGATGGTACAGGGATATGGCGCTCCAAATGCCCTGGCGCTTCGACCAGGATATGGCGGCCGATTCCCTGTGGCTCCATGCCGGTTGGACCCTGCCCCAGGTCACCGGGATGGCCGCCCAGGTCGGGGCGAATCGTATCGCGACCCTGACCTGGAATGCCCTGGCCGGCGCTACCGGTTATGAGATCCATGCCGCCCCGACAGTCTCCGGACCGTATGCCCTCGTCAACATCGCCGAAGGGTCCTCCTACGAATTGGCTATGGCAGCCGGAGAAGTCCGGTACATCCGGGTTCGGGCCTATTCGGCCGGGGCGCCGCCCTATGAATTGGTCCAATCGTATGGAGACTTCTCCCAGTCCGTCCGTCTCGAAGCCGGCGGGGTTGCCCCGACGGGGGATCCGACCGCACTGACGCCTGCCCCGTCGCTGTCGCCGGGCACGACCGCCACCCCCGGTCCTACAGGATC
>JAKPNJ010000346.1 GCA_029548445.1 Bacillota bacterium
GGCCCGGGCCAGCTCGTCCCGGCGGGACAGGAGGTCGTCCCGGAGAAAGCGCTGGGCCTGGTCCTGGCCCCCGCCGAGAAAGACCAGGTCGTAGTCCTGCTGCCGGTAGGGATCCCCGATGCCGATCCGGTCCACGTCCACCGGGATCCCCCGCCATTCGGCCCGCCGCCGGAGCACCAGGACGTTCCCCCGGTCGCCGTACAGGTCCAGGAGGTCCGGATACAGGTGCGCGATGCGCAGCCCGGTCCGGGCGACGCGAGACGGTTCCGGCGGCATGGTTCCGTTCATGGCGGTCACTCCCAGAAGTCCGGCAGGGGATACTCCTTCCGGAGCCGGGCCCGGAGGGACAGCATGGCGGTATAGGTCGGCAGGATGTACAGGGTGCTGCCGGGGGGGCAGTCCTCCAGCAGGGCGTGGAGGAGGGCCACCGGGTCGGCGCCGGTGCGGATCCGCTCCTCCGGGATGCCGGCGTAGCGCAGCCGGAGGGCCATGTCCTCGGCCCGGAGTCCCGAGACGCCCACCGTCCCGGGCAGGGGCCGGTCCTCCAGGTCCGCGTCCCAGATCCAGGAGACATCCCGGCCGTCGGCCGCATTGTCATTCAGGAGAAACAGGGCGCCGCCCGCGTCGTCGGCGCGGCTGACATGGTCCATGGCCTGGGTCAGGCCGGCGGGATTCTTGACCAGGAGGATCCGCAGGGTCCGGTCCCCGGCCGGGATCCGCTCCATCCGCCCGAAACCGGTATCGGCGTCGGCAAAGGCCCGGCCGGCCCGCTCCAGGTCGAACCCGGCCGCATGGAGGAGCGCCCCGGCGGCCAGGACATTATAGAGGTTGTAGTCACCGGCGAACGGCACCGCGGCGGCGGCATGCCGTCCGCTTGCTTCCAGGGTCAGGAATCCGCCTTCCGGCAGGTCCTCTTCCGTCCGCTGCCACTCGCGCTCGCCGGGCCGGCGGAGCGCCGCCGCCCGGACATCCGGCTCGGGCCGGCGAAATCCGCATCCGCCGCACCGGTAGGCGCCGAAGTGGCCGAAGACCACGCCTTCATACGTATAATGGGTACCGCATCGGCGGCAGTAGGCCGCATCGCCGTCCGACGGCAGCCGGTCGGGGTCCATCAGGTCCGGGGAGAACCCATAGTAAAGAACGGGATTGGGGATGTCCGCCGACAGGGTCGCCACCAGGGCGTCATCGGCGTTGAGGACCGCGATGCCGCCGCCGGAAGCCAGGCCGGTCCCCAGGAGGGACCGGGTCTTCTCGAGCTCGCCGTATCGGTCCAGCTGGTCGCGGAACAGGTTCGTCACCACCGTGGCGGCGGGGGCCAGGTCCTTCGCCACCCGGGCGTAGGCCGCCTCGTCGACCTCCAGCACCGCCGTCGGCCGGGATTCGCCCCGGAACAGGACCCGGTTCGGCACGGACAGCAGGGTCGTCGCCAGGCCGGCGGCCAGGTTGGCCCCCGACCGGTTGGTCACCACGACCTGGCCTGTCTCCCGGATCGCGGCGCAGGCCAGCCGGGTGGTGGTGGTCTTGCCGTTGGTGCCGGTGACGGCCAGGACGCGGAATCGGGGAGCCAGGCGGGCCAGGAGCCGGGGATCCAGCCGGAGGGCCAGCATCCCGGGGAATGACGTGGCGCCCCGCCCCAGGAGCCTCAGCAGCCCCAGGGCGGACCGTCCCGCCAGCCGGGCCAGCCGGGCCCGGATCGGAAGCGCTGCTCCGGACGTGCCGGATCGCGTCATGTCATGCTCCGCCTTTCCGGAGTCGGGCATCGACGGCCCTGGCCGCCGACAATCCGTCCTCCATCGCCTTCAGGACGAGGGACTGCCCGGTCCGCATGTCTCCGCAGAGAAACACGCCGGGGCGGGTGGTTTCGTACGAGCTTCCCTTCCCGGCGCCAAGCCGTTCCAGGAGGCCGGTTTCGGACCCGACGAACCCCATGGCCAGCAGGACCAGGTCCGCCGGCAGGTGGCGCTCGGTCCCCGCTGCCGGGACCGGTTTCCTGTCCTGCCATTCTACAGTAACCACGTCCAGTCCGTCGAGATGCCCGCCGGTGCCGGTGAAGGCGACCGTGGAGACCCCGAACTCCCTGGGATCGCCGCCGAGATGGGCCGCCGCCTCCTCCTGGC
>JAKPNJ010000225.1 GCA_029548445.1 Bacillota bacterium
CCCTACCTGTCCGCCGACGAGATCCGGAACCAGGTCCGCCTGTCCTGCCAGGTCAAGGTCAAGGGGAACCTGCGCATCCGGATTCCCGAGGCACTGTTCGCCATCCGGGAGTTCAGGACCCGGGTCGAGCGGATCGACACCCTGACCCATGACATCAAGGGCATCCGGTTCGCCCTGCAGGATCCGACGGAGATCGCCTTCAAGGCCGGCCAATATGTCCAGCTCTACTCCAAGCCGTACGACAAGGTGCGGGAGAGCGTCTTCCGGGCCTACTCCATGTCGTCGGTGCCCTCGGACCGGCACGCCGTGGAGCTGATCGTCCGCCAGGTGCCCCAGGGCATCTGCACAACCTATGTCCTCCAGCACATGCAAGTCGGGGACGAGGTCCGCCTGAGCGGTCCCTACGGCGAGTTCTACCTGCGGGGCCGGGCCAGGCACCTGGTCTGCATCGCCGGCGGCTCGGGCCTCGCGCCCATCAAGTCGATCCTCCTGGATGTCCTGGAGCGGGGCCTGGACCACGAGATGACCCTGTTCTTCGGCGCCGTGACCCGCCGGGATCTCTACTATGTGGAGTACTTCGAGGACCTGGCCGCCCGCCACCCCACGTTCCGGTTCGTGCCCGCCCTGTCCAAGCCCGACCCCGCCGACAACTGGCAGGGGGAGACGGGACTGATTACGGAAGTGGTGGACCGGCATGTACCCGACGCGGTCGACCGGGAGGCCTACCTGTGCGGCAGTCCCGGCATGATCAACGCCTGCCTCGCGGTCCTGAAGAAAAAGGGCTTTTCGGACGACATCATCTTCTACGACAAGTTCTGATCCGCCGGCGCCAGGCCGGTGTCGAAGGGAGGTTGCGGCCCATGAAGCAGAGTCCCGCCACCCAGGCGATCCAGGACAACCTGAAGCCGGGCGCCCTGTCCTCCGGGGGGTTCCTCGGGGAGGACGGCCGGGCCCTGGCCGACATCCTGCGGGAGGACCAGGCCACCATGGACCGGCTGGGCCTGACCCATGCCGCCCTGGCCGCCCGCCTGCGGGAACTGGCCGGGATCGGGCTCGCGGCGCTGGGCCGGCCGGTTTCGGCCGGGGACGACCTGGAGGTGGAGGTCGAGGAGTTCATGGGGTCCATCCCCTGTCCCTTCCGGGACCGGGTCCGGACCGCCAAGCGTACGATCCGGGTCGTCCGGCCAAGTACCGGTCGGGAACTCCGCTGGACCGACCTGAATCTCCACATGATCGAATGCCACGGCTTCTACGAGGGGAAGGGCTCCGCCTTCCGGGTGGATCCCGCCGAGGCGGCGGACCTGCTGGGCCTGGTACCGGAACCAACGTCTCCCGACTGATCCCGCCGACTCCGTACCCTACGCAACGAACGCGGCCCCTGGCCCCGGACGCCCTTGACATCGGTCGAGGGCGTTCTATAATAAAATTAGCACTCAAGGGGCGAGAGTGCTAACGCCGGGACCCCCGATCGTGATCCCGGTGATGGAAGAAACCAGAACGATCGCGACATCCGACAGAGGAAAGGAGTTGTCAAACATGGCGGGACTGATTCCCTTCAACAGAAATCAGAAAAGTCTTCGGGCCCCTGGGTTCGATGACTTCTACAATGTCCTCGACGATTTCTTCGCGGACGCATGGCCGAGGCGGAACCTGCTGGCCGATACCTTCAAGATCGACGTCCAGGACTGCGGAAGCGACTATTGCGTCGAGGCGGAAATGCCCGGCGTGAAGAAAGAGGAAATCAACCTCGAGCTGAACGAAGGGCGCCTCAGCATCTCCGTCCAGCGGGAGGAGAACTCCGAGGAAACGAAGAAGAACTACATCCACAAGGAGCGCCGCTATGGCTCGGTCTGCCGGTCGATCTACCTGGGCCACGTGACCCGGGACGAGATCAAGGCGAAACTCGAGGACGGCGTCCTGAAGATCATGGTGCCGAAGGAGCCCAAGGCCGTCGAGCAGCGGAAGATCGACATCGACTGACCCCCGGCGCCGGGCCGGCCCCCGGTTCGGCGTCCTCGATCCGCAATTCCCATGGACACCCGCCGGAGCGCCCCGCCGGCGGGTGTCCCTTATGTGTTTCGTGCCGGAGGCTTCACCCCTTCTCCCCGAGGTCTTCACCATTTCCTCACATTCGGATGGCATGCTGTTCATGGAATGCCGGCCCGGGGGCCAGGAGGATGGAGGGACAGGATGCAGGCGGAACCCGCTTCCAGGAAGATCATGAAACGACGTCGCCCTTGGATTCGGGGAGTGGTCCAGGGCCTTTTCTTCGCCCTGGTGACCGGCGCCATGCTGCGGGCGTACCTGGCAGAGCAGGGCCTCGCGGTTCCCTGGCTGCCGTCCGGTTCCCTCCACGCCCTGTGCCCCTTCGGCGGCGTGGTATCCCTGTACTCGGTTCTCACGACCGGCACCCTGGTCCAGAAGATCCACTCGTCGTCCCTGATCCTGATGTTCGGCTCCCTGGGCCTGGCTGTCCTGGCCGGGCCGGTGGTCTGCGGCTGGGTCTGCCCCTTCGGCACCTTCCAGGAATGGCTCGCCAAGCTGGGACGCCGCCTGCTGGGAAAGCGGTACGGCCGGATCCTGCCGCGAGGCGTAGACCGCTGGCTTCGGCTGCTCCGGTATGTCCTGCTGGCATTGGTCATCTACAATACGGCGGCTTCGGCCCGGCTCGTCTTCCAGACCGTTGACCCCTACTATGCCCTCTTTAACTTCTGGACCGGCGAGGTGGCCCTGGCGGCCTATGCCATCCTGGGCCTGACGATCCTGCTGTCCATGGTCGTGGAGCGCCCCTGGTGCCGGTATGCCTGCCCCTACGGCGCC
>JAKPNJ010000234.1 GCA_029548445.1 Bacillota bacterium
GCCTGCCAGGCCGTCCTTGGGGACCTGGTCCTTTCTCCCTACTCGCGATATCGGTTCGGGTCCGGAGGCGCGACATGATCCCCGACGTGACGGTGATCGTTCCGGTGTTTCGAACGGAGGCGTATCTGCCCGCCTGTCTCGGGTCCCTGCAGCGCCAGACCCTGGCGTCCCTGGAAATCCTGTGCATCGACGACTGCTCCCCGGATCGGTCGGCCGAAATCGTCGAATCGAAAGCCGAACGGGATTCCCGGATCGTCCTGGTCCGGCACGAGGCCAACAGGGGGCTGGGTGCCGCCCGCAACACCGGCCTGGAGCGGGCACAAGGACGATTTGTCATGTTCCTGGATTCGGACGACCGGTTCCCCGTGGACGCCTGCCAACAGCTTGTCCTGGAGGCGGACCGGACCGGGGCGGACCTGGTGGTCGGCCGGATGCTCATGGAGGAGGACCATTCCTTCATCCCGGTGGAATATATCGACCGGAGCCTGGATCGGTACCATACGGAACACGAATCGAACCTGCGCCGGATCCCCGAAACGGCTACGTTGTTCAGCAGCGTCTGCCACAAGCTCTTCCGGCGCTCGGTCATCGAGGACCACGGACTTCGTTTCGAGGAGGGCTGTTACTGGGAGGACATCAGCTTCTCATACCGATTCTGGTATTTTTCGAAACAGATCCGGTCCATCTGGCAGCCCGTCCTGTTTCGGACCATCCGCCAGGATGAGGCCAACCAGTCCATCACCCAGATCCGTTCCCTGAAATCCATCCGGGACCGGATTCCCCTGATCGAGACGATTTTCCGCTTCTCCCTGGAACATGGCCTGTATCGGGAAGGGACCATCCTCCTGGAGCGGGTGGGTCGGATGACCGACCGCCTGATCGGGGAGGTCGGGCCGGAGGAACGGGCCGAAGCGCTTCGACTATGGAAAAGGTACCAGTCCCGGTTCCTGCGGATGGCCGTCCGCCTGAAGCGGGAAGCCGACAAGGCAACAAAGCGGAATCCCCGACAACGGCGCTGAACCGCCTTTCTCCGCGAACGGTCGACGCGTGCGCGCCCTCAGGCCCGGCCCCGGGGAATGATCCGCTCGTGCTCCTCATCGGCCTTGAGCCGCTTTTTCTCCTCCACCGAGAGCTTCTTCATCCCGTTGATGAACTGGTCGTACCGGGGCAGCACCACCTCCACGGCATCGAACATCTGCACCCGCCCGCGATCGAGCCACAGCATCCGGTTGCAGAAACCCTTCATGGTGCTTGGCGAATGGCTGACATAGAAGATGGTCTTGCCGGACTCCTGCATCTTCTTCATCCGGTCGAAGCACTTCTGGATGAAGGCGCCGTCTCCCACCGCCAGGGCCTCGTCCACAATCAGGATATCGGGATCCATGCAGATGGAAATGGCAAACCCCAGCCGGGATCGCATGCCGCTGGAGTAGGTCTTCATGGGTTGGTTGATGAACTCCCCGATGTCCGCGAACTCCACGATTTCGTCCCGCATGGCCTGGATCCTCTTTTTCGACAGGCCCAGCAGGATGCCCTTGAGCTCGATGTTCTCGAGGCCGTTGAGCTGGGGGTCCAGCCCGAATCCCACCGACAGCAGCGACACCTCGCCCTGCACCTCCAGGTCGCCCCGGGTGGGCCACGAGATGCCGGCGATAAGCTGCATCAGCGTCGATTTTCCGGATCCGTTGACGCCGACGACGCCCACCACATCCCCCTGCTCCACACGGAAGGACACATCCATCAGCGCCTGGAACCGGCTGACCTTTCGGGAAGGCAGGAAGAGGGACGACAGCACGGATTTTCGGCTGGAATAGAGGTCGAAGATCTTGTAGAGCCCTTCCGCCCTGACGACGATGTCCCGACTCATGACTCCATCCTTTCCGATGGCGCGGACGCCGGTGTCCCGGCTTCCAGCAGCGATTCGTAGACGCGGAGGAAGACCGGGCGGTCCACCTCCCAGGTATAGCGGGGGATAGCGGCCAGGGCCCGCCGGGACATGTCGTCCCGCAGGGCCGGGTCGTCCAGCAGCCGGTTGACCCCGGCGGCGATGGAAGCCGGGGAATGGGAATCCACCAGGATGCCGGCGCCGCTGTCCTCGATGACCCGGGCGATGCCCGGGAAATCGCAGGCGATCACCGGGACACCGCACATCATGTACTCGAACAGCTTGTTGGACAGGGCCGAGTAATGATTGAAACAAATGTTGTTCAGGACCTGGAAGCCCAGGTAGGCGTTGGCGGTATAGGCAAGCAGGGTCTCCACGGGAACCCTGTCGACGAACCGGACCCGGTCGGACAGGCCGAGTTCGGCGGTCCGGGACAGGAGATGCGGCTTCAGCCGACCGTCGCCGAGCAGGACCACGGTACCCCTGCGGAACGACGGGGTCGCCTCCAGCAGCTGTTCCAGTCCCCGGCCGGCCTGGAGGCCGCCCTGGTAAAGAAGGATCGGTTCATCCCCGGGAAGCCCCAGCAGGCCGTGGAGGTCCGCCCGTTCCGCCCGGATGGACTCGATGGACCGAAACTCCGGGTAATTGTGGATCGGAACCGGCGGGGCCATGCCATACAGCGTGGCGGTGTATTCCGCCCGCATCTCGTTCTCGCACAGGAAGGCGTCCACATACCGATTGAGCCAGCGCTCCAGCAGGAAGACTGTTCGTCCGTATCCGGTTCGGCTGGTCTGGACTTCATGGGAATCATAGACCAGCGGCACCTGTCGGCGGCGGCGGCGGAACCACTTGGCGCAAAAGGCCGCCTGGGGCAGGGTGTTCAGGTCGTTGGCATGGTACAGGTCCGCCCGGAGCCTCCGGCCCGCCCGCATCATGCGGATCATGCCAATGCCGTAACCAAGCAAGGTGCCCAGCTTCCCAACGGGGCTTCGGCCCCCGATCCGCCGGAGCCAGCGGGTCGGGCCGGTATGCCTGTCGACCCGGAGTACCGTAAAGCCGTCCCGTTCCTGCCGGGGGGGCAAGGCCGGCCGCTCGGGATCCAGGAGGGCGACCAGGGTCACGGCATAGCCGGCTTCGGCCCAGGCGCGGCACTCCCGCAGGACCCGGGCGTCGTTCTGGAAGTTGTTCCAGACGAAGGCGACGATGGAACGTCCCTGCGACACGGCCGATGCCTCAGAGCATGTCCACGAAGTTGCGGCGGAACCGCATGTGGACCGTGATGCCGAACAGGAACAGGACCAGGATCAGGACCCAGAAATAGGCGGCATACAGGGGATGGCCCGTCAGGGGAACCCGGTAGAGCAGGGTGTCCCGGTACCCCTGGACCAGGTAGTAGAGGGGATTCAGTTTCAGGAACGGGTCGATGGCGGCCGGGATGTTGTCCGGCGGCCAGATGATCGGCGTCAGGAAGAACAGGAACCGGATCACGGACTGCAGCAGCTTCTGGAAATCCCGGGACAGCATGGCGACGGCGGACGTGATGTAGGACAGGGACAGCAGGAAGGCAAAGGAGGCGAAGGCGTAGAAGAGCAGCTGGAACGCAAAGAATCCCGGAAAGAAACCGAAGGCCAGCAGGATGGCCAGGACGATGGCCAGCTCGATGGCGTGGGAGAGGAAGGCCGACAGGAGCGAATAAATGGGGATAATCCCCACGGGGAACTTGATGCGCTGGAAGATGTAGGAATTGGAGTAAATGGAATTGCTGCCGTTGATGATGGCCTTGCTGTACAGGAACCAGGGGACGATGCCCGCGATCAGCCACAGGATGTAGGGGACGCCGTCAATGGGGCGGCCGGACCGGAGGCCTACGGTAAACACGAACCAGTAGGTACCAATCTGGAAGGCGGGGGTCAGGATCTGCCACAGGAATCCGAATTTTGTGGAGGTGGTCTGGACCATGAAGTCGTGCCAGGCCAGCCGGGAGATGCGCTGACGGTTGTCCAGGACCTCCCGGGCCATGAACCGCAGATTTGCGAGGAGCTTCATGCCATCACCTTTCAAGGATGCGTCGGGGCCCGGGGGGCCCGTGGGACGGGAATCACTCCGGACATTATATCACGAGTCCCGGCCAATCGACGGAGCCGTCCATCCCGCCCCAGCCGGGCATTTGAAGCCGGGGGACGCGATGCGTATAATGCAGGGAGAAGCGAGAGGAGGGAACGCCATGTTCTGTCGACATTGCGGCAAGCAACTGCCGGACCAGGCCCGGTTCTGCAATGGATGCGGAAACCCCGTCGCCCCGGCGGCGACAGCGGCTCCGGCAGCCACTCCCCCTGTGGCCGCCACGCCGGCGTCCGCCCCCCCGGCCGGGTCCGCCAGCGGACAGGCGGCCGCCCCGTATCCGCCGGGTCCGCCGCCTCCCGGCCCGACGCCCCAGTACAGCGCGCCACCGCCCCAGTACAGCGGCCAGCCGCAATATGGAGCGCCCTACCAGCCCGCTGCGTCCATCCCTCCCGTTCGGTCCCGCTCCGGACTTCCCGTCCTGTGGCTCGTCCTCCTGGTCCTGACTTTCCTGGGATTCGGGTTTTTCGCCTTCCGTTCGGGCCTGCCCCTGGCGGGCTGGCTCGTGGCGGCGGTGGTCTTTGTCGTCTCGCTGTTCCTGGTCCTGGTGCCCGGGAAGAAACACCTGGCGGCAGGCCTCTCCGGATGGGCGATCCCCACCTTCCTGGCCGTGGTCGTCCTGGTGGCGAACGGAATCGGGATCCTGCCCTGGGGCGGCGGCCCGGGAGTCCCCACCGGCCAGCCCACCGGCCAGCCGACCCAGGTGGCCACCCCCGACCCGAATGCGCCCATCGGGGAGGATTCCTCCGCCGTATCCCGGGGCGTCTCCCTGGACGACCTGGGCAACATCATGAACGGCCAGTACTTCTTCGACGACGGCCAGGCCGAGTACTACTCCAGTTTCGACACCGCCTACCAGGCCCACATCTACCGTCGGGACAAGGCGACAGGCACCGCGACCCCCCTCTTCGACGGATTCGGCTGGTCCCTGGTTGTGCACAAGGGGTGGCTGTATTTTTCCGGCAACCAGGGAACGGCCATCGACGGAACCTACAACCTTTTCCGGATCCGGACCGACGGCACGCAGCTGGAAAAGCTGAATTCCGTCTTCTGCTACGGCATGAGCTTCTACCAGGAATGGCTCTACTACATCCGGAAGGCCGACTTCAACGCCACGACCTCCACCCTGTGCCGCGCGAAGCTCGACGGAACCGGGGAAGAAGAGCTGGTCCTGTCCGCCGGGGGCTTCTGCATCGTGTATGAAAACCGCCTGTACTACACCGACGCCAATGGCGCGATCCTGTCCGCGAAAACCGACGGCAGCGACCCGGTCTCCCTGGTGGCCGGTCCGGTCTCCTTCTTCTCCATCGGCAACGGGAAGCTCGTGTATGTCGATGCGTCCGGGGCCATCCGGACGGCCAATCCGGACGGCAGCGGCCAGGCCGTGGTCCGGGCCTACCCGGGCGGCCGGAAGACCCTGAATGTCAATTCCAGGGGGGACGTCCTCTATTTCGCCAGCTATGACGAAACCGCCCTGCCCGGCCGGTATGCGTACGCCTACACCCTGTCCTCCATCCGCATGGACGGAACGGACGAGAAAGCCCTGTACGAAGGCGTGTCGTACGGATTCTACATTAACGTCCTGGACGACCGGATCTTCGTCCTGGACTACGCCATCGACCCGGACTCCGGCCAGATGCCGGCCATCGCCCGGCAGATGAGGCTCGACGGCAGCCAGGTCACCGACCTGCCGCGCTAGGAGGAACAGGCACATGGATACATCCGCAATTCGGCCCAATCCCACAGGTCCACTGCATTTTGGGCTCATGCGGGCTCCCTCGGCCCTGGCCCTGCTCCTGGCCGTGGTCCTCCTGCCGATCCTGCTGGCCGGATGCTCGAGCGGGCCCGGCAACGGGACCGCCACGCCGGCACCCATGGACCGGACACCGGCGGAGGGCTTCCAGGTCCGGGAGGTCTCCATGACCCTCTGGAAGACAGCGCCATATACAACCTACCTGGATGGCATCGTGGCCTGTGCGGATTTCGCGGTGACGCCCATCTATAACCTGGAGATGGCGGTTGAGACCGCTCCCGTGGACTTCATCCTCGAAATCCGGTTGCGGGAGGTTACCATTACCCAGCCGAAAGTTGGTACAATCCGCCTGTCCGGCGCCGGTTTCGGATTTGGAGGCCTGACGCCTCCCGAATCAAACGGCAGGAATGTGGTGCTGCGTCCCATGTCCGGGACGACACTCGAGGGAGGAGGCACCATCCCGATCCTGGTGGAATTCGCTTCGGAGACCATCGGCAAGTACACCCTCCGGGAGTACACAACCATCGCCGGCACCCACGAAGAGGCCGCCGGGTACTTCGACCAGTTCGTGACCGATGCCGGCATTCCCTCCGACGACCTCCGCTTCGTCGTGTCCTTCCGCCTGGAGATCCGGTATGTCGACGAAGCCGGAAAGGATGCGACCTGTTTCAGCGACTGCCGCTTCGATCTCCTGCCGGGCGACTTCCTGGCCCAGCCCATGCCGGTCATCCTCCCGGTGAACGAGCCCTTCTATCGCTGATTCGGGCCGAAATGCCACCCGTCCGAGTGGCACGAAGGGAAAGGATGGGATTCCATGAACGATTGGTTGTCCCGTTCCGGCAAGCCGAATGCCAGTGTTATCCCGCGATTCGGCGTTTTGGCCCTTGCGGCGGCGATCCTGCTGCTGATGGGCGCCCTGGCCGCCGGCTGCGACGGTCCGCCGACCGGAATGCCGACCAGTATTCCGACCGCGACGCCGGGGATCAGCGGCGAACCAACCGTCATGCCCACCGATCCCCCCACTGTCGCCCCAACCGATGCGCCGACGAGCGTACCGACTGAGCCCCCTACCGAACCGCCCACCGAGGCACCGACCGCAGCCCCCACGCCGACACCGGTTCCCAGTCCGACCCCGGTCCCCACACCGGCAACGGAGACGCGGCTGGCGTACGCCACGGCGGTGGGCCTGGGCGACGGACCCGGCGGGGCCGATACGGTGACCCTTGATTACGTGGAGATGTACACGGGGGCGGAAGCCATCGCGAAGGCCAAGGAAGACGGGTCCGACATCGTGGAAATCGACGAGTTCGGCAACGAATACATTCCCAACGACTACTACATCCGCAACAACAATCCCATGCTCCGGACCTTCCCCTTCGATCCGGCCTGCCAGGTCCGGATGGTCGGCCTGATGGGCCCCGACGCCATGGAGGAAGTCACGGTGGCGGAATTCCGGGAGGCCGTCCTCGAGCGCCGCCGACTGGTCCAGGTCGAGATCGAATCCGGCATCGTCACGGACCTCTTCGAGTTCTATACGCCCTGATCCCCGCCCTGGGCCTCGTCCTGGTCCCCGCCTCGAACCAGCGCGTCGGCCCGGCGGACCACCCGGTCCACGTCGAATTTCCGTTCGCAGCCGCCCCGGGACATGTACCGGACTTGCCCGAAGACCGGACGCTCTCCCCAGGGGCGGTCATGCACGCCCCCCAGGCTCCAGGCGATGCCGGCGTATCCGTTGGGATCCCGGCCGTCCAGCTGGTAACGGTCGTTCAGGGTGATGGCGATGGCCAGGGCTTCCTCCGGGCTGGCGCTCCACTCCAGGATCTTCTTGGCCCAATACATCCGCAGGTAGCCGTGCATCCGCCCGGCGACCCGGAGTTCCGTCTGGGCCGCGTTCCAGAGGGGATCGTGGGTTTCCGACGCCTCGAAGGCGTCCAGTCCATAACACGGAGACCGGGGATCTCCCCGATGGGCGTCCAGGGTTCGCCGCGCCCAGGCGGGGAATCCTTCGAACCGATCATAGTCCGGGTTGTGGAAACAGAAGTTGTCCGACAGCTCCCGGCGCACCACCAGTTCCTCCAGGAACGCCGGCGCGTTGGGATGGCCGCTGCGTGTCACGGCCAGGGCCACCCGTTGGGCGGACAGTTGGCCGAAGTGGAGGTAGGGGGAGAGACCGGAAGTGGCCCCGGCATTGGGGTCGTTCCGCCGGTCATACCGGTCGAGGCCCTCCTGGAGGAAGCGATCCAGGCAGCGACATGCGGCTGCTTCCCCCGATGGCGGCAAGTACCGGTCGGGGATGGCCCGGGGATCCGCGATGTCGGCAAAGGGAACGGATTCCTGCGAAGCGGGGGTGGGGAGACGGAACGGATGGGACACCATCGGGGCTGGCTCGACCAGGAAGTCGGGGAGAAGGCGCAGGAGCTTCGGCCGGAAGGTCCTGGCTGCGAACTCCGCCCGGGGGGAGGCCGCCCGGCAGGGGACGATATTGTGGGCATCCACGACGGCGAAGGGGATCCGGATGGCGTCCGCCACCTGCCGCTTCCAGTCCCGGGACAGGCGGAGGGGAGTGAAGTCGGCTACCAGGCACCCGGCCCGGAGTCGATCCAGCAAGGGTGGGATGGCCGAAACCGGGTTTTGCTCCAGGAACAGGAACGGGATCCGGAGCCCGTCCAGGGCGTGGGCGACCTGGACCAGGCCCTGCCGCATGAACCGCTCCTGCCTGGCCAGGGTCCCCAAATATCCGGGAACGAAGCAGAAGAGGACCACCAGCGGCACGCCCAGGCGAAGGGCCTGTTCCTGGGCGAAGAGGAGGGCCCAGTTGTCCGCGACCCGCTGGTCCCGGCTCATCCAGAAGACGACAGGCCCAGGCGGGATGGCACCGTTCCGAAGCCATTCGATCCGATGTTCCAGGTGGGTCATGTTTCACCTCCGACCCGTCCCAGGGTGCGTTCCATCCTGATTGTAGACCAGGACTCGCCCTCGTGACCACCAGCAGCCGGAACCGGTGCGAAGACGTTTCCTGAATCCGGCGTTCTGGCGAAGCCTTCCTGCGATATAATTGAAGCAGTCCCGTGATCCATTCCGATGGAATTCCATGGAGGGGGTCGTCCGATGGACTGGAATCTGTATGGTATTGGAGGAGTGTACGGCATGGCCAGCTGGATCGTGATCCTCGTCCTTCTTTTCTTTTTCATGTTGTTCACGGCCGGTGCAATCCTGGCGCTGATCCTGCTGAACACATCCATGAAGAAATCGAAACCGTCCGCTCCCCCGCAAGGGTCAGCCGGGTGGACGCCTCCCGCTGCGCCGTCGGTCCAGCCAGCCATGGCACCGCCCCCTCCCTTGGCCTGGGAGGCGCCCGCCGAAGCACCGCCAGTGCCGCCCGCTCCGGAAACGCCGCCAATTCCGGTTGTGCCGGACATTCCGCCGGCTCCGGTCGAACCGGAAGTTCCACCTGTACCCGAAGCGCTCGCCGTGCCGGAAGCATCTGCTGTGCCAGGGGTTCCGCCTGTGCCCGAAGTCCCGTCCGTGCCGGAAGCACCCGTCGAAGCCCCGAGACCCGAACCCGAACCGGCGCCTCCCCAGGCGACGCCCCAAGTCCCGCCCGAAGCCAGCGCATTCTTCCCGGGAGCCGATACCGGCGCCTTCAAGTCGGAACCCATCGTCGGATCCTATACGGCCGGTTCCCATTCCGCCCCGGTACAGGCTGCTCCGGCGGCTCCCCCTGTCGCGCCTGTCGCCCCGGTACAGGCTGCTCCGGCGGCTCCCCCCGCTGCGCCTGTCGCCCCGGCACAGGCTGCTCCGGCGGCTCCCCCCGCAGCCACGAAGACCTGCAACCAGTGCGGCAACAGCCTGGGCGAGGCGGACCGGTTCTGCATGGCCTGCGGCGCCAAGGTCTGCTCGAATTGCGGCTGGGCCAACAAGAACGACGCCAAGTTCTGCATGCGGTGTGGCAGCCGCCTGGGCTGATCCGCCCCGCAGCGCGTTCCGCTTTCCGACTCGACGATATGAGACAGGGGTCCGGCCGACGGCCGGGCCCCTGTCGCATGACCGGGATCCATCGGGGAGAAAGAGGTTCGGCTACGGGTCGCCCCGGTCCGACAGGCGGTTCTTGACCCCCATCCGGGACACCATTCCCTGGAAATTCTGCCGCTCCCTTTCCGACAGGCCGGCGTAGATCGCCTCCGCCTGGGGAGCCCAGGCCTCCGCCAGGGGGCCGGTCTTGCACGCCAGCTCCTCCGGCGACTCGGGCCGGTCCAGGTGGGTGGACGCGGCGCCGGACGCCGCCACCAGGGAGGACAGGACCTGGGGATGGTCCATGATCGGACAGCTTCTCAGGGGATTCCCCGAGAAGGGCTGGGCCCGCCGGAACCGGCGGAAGAACGGGGACCGGAGGGCCTCCGCCAGGGTCTTTTCATGGAGGTTCGAATCCGAGTAGTGGCAGAAGGCGCAGGGCTCCACGTCACCCCGGGCGTTGATGTGGACAAAGCCCGATCCGGCACCCACACAGCCGGTGGCCAGGTGCCCGTTGTTCCAGAAGTCGATGATGACCATGCCGTGGCGCCGGACATAGTCCTGGACCCGGCGGCGCACATGATCCCGCTGCTCCGGCGTGCAGCACAGGGACAGGTCGGCGTCCCGGCCCACCGGGATGTACTGGAACATCCACCCGAACCAGCATCCCTTTTCCCGGAGAAAGTCCAGGTACGCGTCGCTGCAGACGGTCTCGTAGTTTTTCGCATGGTAGCAGATCGAGAAGGCGAACCCGATATTCCGGCTCCGCAGCAGGTCCATGGCGGCCAGGACCCGGTCGTAGACACCCTCCCCCCGGCGGGCGTCGGTCTCCTCCCGCCACCCCTCGATGCTGAGGAACAGGTTCAGGTTGCCCAGCCGCACCATCTCGTCGGCCAGGGCCTCGTCCACCAGGGTCCCGTTGGTGAAGAGCCCGAAGGTCATGCGCCGGTGCCGCCGGCACAGCTGGAGGATGTCCGCCTTCCGGAGCAGGGGTTCACCTCCCGACATGAGGCAATCCGGAATGCCCAGGGCCTCGGCCTGGGACAGGATGTCATCCAGTTTCTCGAAGCTGAGCTGGCTGCCCGCCTGGTAGTCGGCGGCCCAGCAGCCGTGGCACCGGAGATTGCAGGCGCTGGTCGGGTCCAGCAGCAATTCCCGGGGGATGACAAACCCGTGGCGGATGCCCCGGAAAAACTCCCGCAGGGCGATGGCCCGGCGGATCAGCAGGAACTCCAGCGGGGACCGGAAGAAAAAGAATTTCCTGCATCGGAGCACATAGTCCTTGTGATGCGGGAAAGGAGGGATTCTCTCCCTCCTTCCCGAAACCAGGAGCGTCGCCATGGGCTAGGGTTCCGTGACCTTGATGGAGGTGGGCATGTAGGCGGAGAACTCGAAGTTGCCCGCCTCGTTGATCCGCGCGGAGTGGATATCGAGGCCGGGGATCATCTCGTAGATCCGCTCCGTATACTCGAAGACCACCTGCCGATCGTCCTCGGAGAGCTCGCCGATAACCGGCTGCAGCGGGATGGGGCCCACGTTGAGGGCGTCCAGCTTGTCGGGGACGATGACCTCGTTGTCGATGATCTCGGTATATCCTTCCGTATAGAGGTTGAAGCGGTCCGGTAGCAGGTTCGCGACCCCGGAGGGGATCTGGTTGTACACGTCGGGGATGATCTCCTCCTTGACCTTGGCGAAATCCACCTGGGCCGACACCGCGGAGCGTCCATCCTCCAGGGGCTTGATCCGGATAAAGTCGAACCAGCTGAACAGGGGGGCGATCTCGTTGAGGAAGGCGTTGGCCTCCTCGGGGGTCAGCTCGATCTGTCGTTCCTCGTAGTTCGAAAACTCCCAGTTGAAATCCTCGATGGCGAGCTTCTCCTTGCCCCGACGCTCGGCGATGAATTCCGTAATCTCCTCCCCGGACATACCCAGGAAGTCGATGTCGATGTCGATCTTGTCCATGGCCGTATCGAAATCGGTCTGGGTATACCGGATGCCCAGGTCGTTCCTGGCGAAGAGGGCTTGGTAGGCCACGAAGGCGCCGACGGCCAGGAGGACCAGGAGCAGGACCAGGGCGACCAGGCAGCCGGTCCGGCGCTTCTTCCGCGGCGGGGGCGCGGGCTGCGGCGGATAGGCCGGCGGCGCGTAGACCGGTTGGGAGTAGGCAGGCGGGGGCGCAGGCGGG
>JAKPNJ010000246.1 GCA_029548445.1 Bacillota bacterium
CACCGCCCCGGCCGCCATCCTGCAGGCCGCTCCCATCCTGGTCCACCGCCTGCTGATCGGTGCCTATGCCCGCAGCAAGGCAGCCGCCACCGAGCTGGTCCGCCAGGGCATCGTCCGGGGGCTGGACGGCGTTATCGTGTATCCGTCCGGGATCATCGGGCCCCAGGACCACCAGGCCTCGGAGATGGGCCGCATGATCCGGGGCCGGGTCCGCAAGAACCGGGCGCTGACCTGGTTCGGATTCCGGGGCGCCTACGACTTCGTCGACGTCGGGGACGTGGTGTGGCTCCTGCTGGAAGCCGCGGACCGGGCTCCTCGGGGCGCCGGCTATCTTGCCACCGGCCACCTGGTCACGATCCAGGAACTCTACCTCCAGATCCGGGAGGCCCTGGGCGCCAGGGCCAGGATCCGCCTGCTGCCCATGTCCCTGGTCTACATCGGGGCCGGCGTCCTGGAACTCGTCGCCCGAATCTTCCGGACCCGGCCCATCCTGACGCGCTACAGCGTCCATGTCCTGCGGTCCAACGCCCACATGGAATCCCGAAGGGCCCGGGACGAACTCGGCTACAGCCCCCGCCCCCTCCCCGACACCATCAGGGAGACCGTGGAATGGTGGCTAAGGAGCGAACGCTCTTACTCGGGTCGCACCTCCCAGGCGAGAGGCATTGACAAGTAAAGGCGCCATCGCTCCAACCTGTTCTGCCCCAAGGCGGCAAGACCCATTGACGGGGACAGTCGCCTTGCCTTCGAGAGGCGACGCAGTCAATGGGTCGAGACCCTTGGGGCCGCGATGGCGCCGACCCGACTGGGGATTTCAGAAACCCTTTTGCAGCGTTCGCTCCGACCCGACGGGGAATTCGCTCTTACTCGGGTCGCACCTCCCAGGCGAGAGGCATTGACAAGAAAAGGCGCCATCGCTCCAACCTGTTCTGCCCCAAGGCGGTAAGACCCATTGACGGGCTAAGGAGCGAACGCTCTTACCTGGGTCGCACCTCCCAGGCGAGAGGCATTGACAAATAAGGCACCACTGGTGCCGTGGTCAATGCCACGAGCCGGGAGGTGCAGCGTTCGCTCCGACCAAGCGGGGGGATTGTTCCAGACCCCTGGGGCTGCGATGGCGCCGACCTGACGGAGGGTTAAGAACCCTTGGGGCAGCGTTGGCGACGACCCGACTGGGGATTTCAGAAACCCTTTTGCAGCGTTCGCTCCGACCCGACTAAGGCGCCATCGCTCCAACCTGTTTCGCCTCAAGGCGGCAAGGCCCATTGACGGGCTAAGGAGCGAACGCTCTTACTCGGGTCGCACCTCCCAGGCGAGAGGCATTGACAAATAAGGCACCAACGGTGCCGTGGTCAATGCCACGAGCCGGGAGGTGCAGCGTTCGCTCCGACCAAACGGGGGGGGTGTTCCAGACCCTTGGGGCTGCGATGGCGCCGACCTGACGGGGATACGGTTTCTACCCTTGGGGCCGCGATGGCGCCGACCCGACTAAGGCGCCATCGCTCTTACCTGTTTCGCCCCAGGGAGGCGAGACCCATTGACGGGGACAGTCGCCTTGCCATCGAGAGGCGACGCAGTCAATGGGTCAAGACCCCTGGGGCCGCGATGGCGCCGACCCAACGGAGAATTCATTTTCCCCATCCAAACCAAAACACTACAGGCTTCTCACCAAGTCCCAAAACCGCAGGATCCTGTCCGCATCGGTTTTTTCAATCAGCAGGTGCTCGAAGTCACGGCACTTCCGCGACAAATCAGTCGAATCGGCTGTCCGGACCAGGGCCTCAACCAGCTGCGTCTTGTTGCAGATGCCGCCCTTCCGCTCAAGAAAATGATAATCGGGTTCCGTCCTCTGCAGAAGGAACATGAGATCATAGAAATCCCGGCCCTTGCTGCGATGCATGGCCGCCATCACCTTCATGGCGCAAAGAACCGAAATCGGCGCGACCTTCAGGGGAAACACAAAACCACAGCGATTTAGAAAAACGGTATCCGGTGGGTACTCGACTTCCTGGTCCTGCGCTTCCACCTTCAACAAAAACCGCTGCTCCCTGTACCCGGACACATGCAGCGAATACAGCAGCTCCGGAAAATACAGGCTGCGCCGGAAAGCCGTCCGCCTGTCGCTGCTTCGATCCTTCGCTTCCACCCTGTACCCGCAATGTTCGAGATACGCCAGCAACCTGTCCGTCAGTCGAAGGAACCGATCCAGGTCCAGATTCCTGCAATCAAAATCCAAATCCTCGGAGAAGCGGTTGATGCCATGAACCAAACGAAGGCAGGTGCCGCCAATGAACGCCATGCCGGCCGCTTCCGGTTGCCGGGAAAGAAAATCCAGGGCCTGGCATTGGATATACTCCTTCAGGATCATGGGATCGAACGCCCTATTCTGCGCGATCGCTGACGGAAAAAAGATTCGGATGCTATCGATGGATTCGATCATGCGAAACTGTACGCCTCCCTCAGCAGATTGAGTCGCTTCGTCAAGGCAGGAGAATGGATGCGATTTTCGTAATCCAACAAACGTTCCCGGTTGATTCCGCTTTCCATAAAATCCGCATCCAGCCGGAGGTTGTGCATGTCCTCCACTGTGCCGTACTCGGGATACAGGTGCAGCAGGTCGATGAGGGCCTTCTCGGGGGTTGCCATGTGGATCACGAAGGGGACCTGTCCCTCGGCCTGTTTCAGCTCATAACCAAACATGTAGGATGCCGAGACATGGTGGTAGGCATACGTTCCGAATGCATTCCGAAAGGATGCTGTCTTGAGCGTCGATACCGAGGTGAATTGGACCACTTCCTCCGGTATGATGCCATGAAAATGCAAGGCTGTATGCAGGCTGACATAGGACGGACGGTAGATCCGATTGGCGAAGAAGAGCGCGCTGTCCGGGATCTGCAAGTACTCGGGAAACGTATACAAATTTCGCTTCAGGCGCAGGATCTCGCCGGCTGCGATCCAACGCACGAAATTGTCCCGGCAGAAACCAGGCTGCCACAACCGTACCTGCTCGCCCGTAAAACACCCCATCGGCAGGAACAACTTCCGAAACCGCTGCAAACTGATTCGATTCGTTTCCATAATGCAGTAATATTACCACGTTTCGGAAACAAATTCCATCGTCTCTTGGTTATGTACATTGTGTACGCGAAAACCACAGGGAATTCAAAAGGGCATACGGCCGGCCCTTGATCACAAGAACCTGCTGCCCATATGGCGAAGGGGAGGCTCGCCTCCCCTTCTGTCCCATGAATCCCAATAACCGCTTCAGCCGATTACGGCGTCCCGCAAGCCGGGTCGGACCCATCCAGGACCTCGACCTGCACGGTCCCGTCCGGCCCATAGACCTCCCGCATCACAAGGACCCCATCCCGGAAATGCTCCACGATCGTATTGCCGAACTCGTCGCCATACTTGTTGATTTCCTCGGGCTCCGACGGGTTCGGGTCCACATGCGGCACAATCTCCATCGGCACCGGTGCCAGGATCCCGGCGGCGTCCAGCTCATACACCTCGAAGGATCCGTCCGGCCGGTAGATCTCCTTCCGGACCACGATCCCGTCCCTCAGGTATTCGACGACCGTATTGTCATTCTCGTCCTGGAACTTCCGGGCATCGTCATACGGCGCAGGCTCCGGCTCTACTGGCACCACGATCTCCATCGGCACCGGCGCCAGGTTTCCCGCTTCGTCCAGCTCATACACCTCGAAGGATCCGTCCGGCCGGTAGATTTCCTTCCGGACCACGATCCCGTCCCTCAGGTATTCGACAACCGTATTGTCATTCTCGTCCTGGAACTTCCGGGCATCGTCATACGGCGCAGGCTCCGGCTCCGGGATGACATAGCCCTCGTCAGGCGCCTGGACCAGGTTCCCCTCGCCATCCAGGACAAACACCTCGACCCGGTCCGCATAGTAGATCTCCTTGCGGATCACGACCCCGTCCTTCAGGTACTCGACGACCGTATTGTCGTTCTCGTCCTGGAACTTCCGGGCGTCATCCCAGGGAAGCGGCTCCGGCTCGCTGGTCTCGCCATCAAAGTACCGGACCTCGTCCACAACGTTGCCATCCTTGTCATACTTCATCAGGACATGTTCCCCGGTGGCCGGATCGTACACCTCCCGGAACACGAGGAACCCGTCGTAGTACTCCTCGTAAATCGTCCGGCCGGCTTCGTCCTGGTACTTCTCATACGACACGGCCGGGTCGGTGTCGATCCACCCGGATCCCGCGTCCCCCGGCTTGACAAAGACAAGGGACTCCTTGGCCAGGGGATCGGTCGTCTCCTGGGCCAGGGAGTCGGCAGCCCGGTCCTCGGCCCCCAGATTGGCCTGGGCGGCCACGCCGGGAACCAGGAACAGGGCGAACACCAGCGCATAGGCGGCCATTCTGCGCAATATCCGGATCATGTAGGTCATCTCCTCTCGATCGGGTCGGCACGATACCGGCTTCTCATATTCATTATACGCCGCCGGGAGGCATCCTGTTCGCTTCCCGGAATACAGAAACCCCTTCCCATCTGTCGGAATGGGGTATAATAAATTCGATTTCACCCGATCACAATCAGGAGGATAGAACGATGCCATCGAGATTCTGCGGTTCCTGCGGTACCCCCATCGAAGAAGGCGCCCGGTTCTGCCCCAGCTGCGGCAAGCCGGCCGACGCCCCGCCCCCGGCTCCCCCGCCGCCCCAAGCTTCCTATACTCCGCCCCCGGCCCAGACGAACCAATACTACGCGCCCCCTCCGCCCCCCGCCCCGGTCTACCAGGCGCCGCCCTCCTACAGCGCGGCCCCCGTACCCCAGAACTACGGCGCCGACACATCGCCCATGACCGTCGGCCAGTACATCGTGACCTTTATCGTCCTGGCCATCCCGCTGGTGGGCTTCATCATGATGCTGGTCTGGGCGTTCGGGTCCAACGTGAACGTCAACAAGAAAAACCTCTGCAAGGCCGCCCTGATCATGGCCCTGATCGTCATCGCCCTCTATATCGTCCTGGGCGTGGTCCTGGGCGGGATCTTCGCCACCCTCTTCAATTCGGGCATGTTCAACGGGTACTGATCCTCGAATCTCCCGGTCCTCCCGGCTGACACAGAAGGGAGCGGGTCCCCCCGCTCCCTTTTCCTGTCCGCAACGCCCTTTGCCCCGCCGGTCAGATCCCCAGCAGTTCCCTGGCATTCCGCACGCACACGCCCTCCACCACCGGCCGCAGGCACTCCGGGTCCGCCGGCAGCTCCCCCGAGGCCGCGTACGCCCCCAGCCGCTCGCACAGCAGCCGCCGGAACACCTCGTGCCGGGGATAGCTGAAGAAGCTCCGGGAATCCGTCAGCATCCCCACGAACCGCCCCAGCAGTCCTTGCTCGGCGGTCACGGTCAGCTGCTGCCACATCCCCTCCCGGGTGTCGTTGAACCACCAGGCCGATCCCACCTGGACCTTTCCCGGAACCGAATCCTGGAAGCACCCGGCCAGGCTTGCCAGCACGATGGTGTCCCCCGGGTTGAGGGAATACAGGATGGTCCGGGGCAGGGCTTCCTCCAGGACCAGCCGGTTGAGGAGCGCTGCCAGGGGCCGAGCCAGGGGTCGGTCGGTGATGGCGTCGTACCCGCTGTCCGGGCCGGCTGCGCGGAACGCCCGACTGTGGTTGTTCCGCAGGGCGCCGATATGGAGCTGGAACGTCCACCCCCGGGCCGCCACTTCCCGCCCCAGCCACACCAGCAGCCCCAGCCGGAACCGGTCGCAGCCCGCCGCCGCCGGACGCACCCCCGACAGCCGCCGCTGGAACAGCCCGTCCAACTCCGCGTCGTCCGGGAAGGCCTCGCCCTCCGCCAGCCCCGGCACCCAGGCCAGGGCGTGGTCCGACAGGCGGCATCCCTCCGCCCCGAACGCATCCATCCGTCGGGACAGGGCCAACTGCAGCCCGGCGTAGTCCCCGATGCCCCCCTCCATCCCCGCGGCGGAGGCCAGGCGATCGATCCAGTCTCCGTACCCGTCGGCCTCCAGGTTCATGGCCCGGTCCGGGCGGAACGCCGGCCGCACCCGGGTCCGGAACGCCCCGGCGGACCCATCCTCCTGGGATTTCCGGATCCGGCGATGCCAGGACAGGTCATCCGCGGGGTCATCCGTGGTGCACAAAGCCTCCACCCCGCTCTGCCGGATAATATCCCGGCAGCCCCAGCCGGACAGCCTTTCCCGGGCGGCGGCCCAGATCCGGTCCGCGCTGGTATCGCACAGCGGTTCCCGGATCCCGAAATACCGCAGCAGCTCCAGGTGGGCCCACAGGAACACGGGATTCCCCGGCGCCATGGGCAGCGTCCGGGCAAAGGCCCGAAATCGCTCCCGGGGGTCCGCCGGTCCCCGGACCAGGTCTTCCGCCACCCCGTTGGCCCGCATCAGCCGCCACTTGTAATGGTCTCCCTCCAGCCAGGCCTCCGCCAGGTTGTCGAAGGACCGGTTCTCGGCGATATCCCGGGGGGGCAGGTGGCAATGGTAATCCAGGATCGGCAGCGGGGCCGCGATCTCGTGGTAGAGCCGACGGGCCAGGGGGGTCGACAGGTAGAAATCGTCGTTCAGGAACAGTGACGGATCGGTCCAGCGTTCGTTCATGGCCACGGATTGCTTCCCTCCCAACGGTTCATGGCGGTCCGCCGGGCGGACCGCGACAGGCTCAGCGCTGCACCCGGCCGGATCCGCCGCCCCGGACCAGGGCGTCCACCTCGGCTTCGGTCACCAGGTTCATGTCCCCCTCGATGGTGTGCTTCAGGCAGGACGCTGCCACCGCGAACTCCAGGGCCTCCGGGTCCGGCTGCCCCTGGCGGAGGGCGTGGATCAGCCCCGCCCCGAAGGAATCCCCGGAGCCAACCCGGTCGACGATCCGGATGGCATAACGCCGGGAGGCATGGATCGTCCCGCCGGACAGCAGCAGGGCCGACCAGCCGTTGTCCGACGCCGACAGGGACTCCCGCAGCGTCATCGCGACCCGGGGGATGCCGAACCGTTCGGAGAGGGTCCGCGCCACCACCGCGTATCCATCCAGGTCCAGGTGGCCGGCCTCGATCCGGCTCCCGGGGGCCTGGATCCCGAAGACATCCGCCGCATCCTCCTCGTTGGCCACCAGCAGGTCCACGAATTCCATGAGGCCCGTCATCACCCGGGAGGCTGTCTCCCGGGACCACAGCTTCTTCCGGTAGTTCAGGTCGCAGGAGACCGCAAGTCCCTTCCGCCGGGCCGTGCGGCAAGCCTCCGCCACGATATCGGGGAGCGCTTCGGACAGGGCCGGCGTGATCCCCGTAAAGTGGAACCAGTCGGCTCTCTCGAAGGCCGCCTCCCAGTCGAAATCCCCAGGTCCCGCCGTGGCGATGGCGGAACCGGCCCGGTCGTAGACCACCACCGAAGGCCGCTGGGAATGCCCCTTCTCGCAGAAATAGATTCCCAGCCGGTCCCCGCCCCGGGCGACGAACCGGGTGTCCACGCCAACCCGCCGCAGGGCGCCGAGACAGGCCTCCCCCAGGGGATTGTGCGGCAGGCGGGTCACGAAGCGGGCCTCCTGGCCGAACTGGGCCAGAGACGCGGCCACATTGGCCTCCCCGCCCCCATACACGGCCTCGAAGCGGTCGGTCTGGACGAAGCGGAGGGCACCGGGGGGCTGGAGGCGCAGCATGATCTCTCCGAAAGTCACGACGGCGGATGGCATGGTCGGATCCTCCCTGGGTCCTATGGGTTTCACAATATGGAACATTTGTTCTTTATATGGATATTGTACCGATGACGCTCCCCCCTGGCAAGGCGCTCCGCTGGCCAATCCGGGGGAATCGTGCTACAATACGAATTCTCTCCGTCCAAGCCTCCTGACGTTCGACGAAGGATACGCGGCTTGCCCGGAAGAATCGTTCGAGAAGGGGATGCTCTTGCCCGATTTCTTGCGGTATCGAACCCAGGCGGGAATCCTCGCGATCCTCCTGGTCCTGGCCCTGGTTCCGACGGGATGTTCCGGCGGCGGACGCTGGAACCCCGGAACCGCCAACAACCTCTATGCCGGCAATGCCACGGGCCTGGCCGATGAAACTGAAGTCACGCCGGTTCCCCCTACCCCGACGGAAATCCCGAATGGAACCACGGGAACGCCAACGGACGCCGATCCCACGGCGCCGGCCACACCGTCCCGGTCGGCCGACTCCCCAACTCCCGAGCCCACTTCCACGCCTTCGCCGATTCCCACGCCCGAGCCCACGCCGGAACCGACCTTCACGCCAACGCCGGTGCCGGCCCCCGTGGATTGGTTCCTGGTACGCCGGGCGATCAACGCCCATGTGGAGGCATCCTGGATGGCGAAGCTCGTTGGCGGAACCCTCAGCAGCGCCGAAATGGCGCGCCTGGTGGGTTTCCTGGAGGAGGACGAGGCGTTCCGCCGCTCGAGTGAATGGTCCATGGAACGGCATGATGCATTGCCGTCCGACTGCCTGTCCGCAGAAGTCCTGACAGGCATGGCCAGGGACGCGATCCTGCAGCTTTTCCGCCTGGACCTGTCAAGCCAGGGCGGCGACCCGGGAGGCTTCAGCATCTATGACTTCACTTCCCAGGGTGGGACCTGGTACCATGGCGCCGACACCAGCTTCATGATCAGCTGGAGCTACAAGAAGGACGATCCCGCTGCCCCGAAGACCCTGGACGGCGATCCCATCCTGTCCGTGGCCATGGAACTGGACGCCCGGACAGGGGCTGTCCTGCATGCGATTTTTTATCGTACCCAACCCACCAGCTTCGAGGGACCGCTGACGGACGGGCAGAAAGACGCCGCGCAGCAACAGGTCCTCGAGTTCCTGTCGGCTTCCGGGCTGACGTCCGGCGCCTCCGTTTCCCTGGTGTTCGTGGAGCCGGGAAACGAAGACGTGCCGTATGCCTTCGTCGATGTCTACCTGGCGGACGGCACTTTCTTCGAAGTCGCCGTGGCCCGGAACGAGGGGGCCATGATCCAATTCACCCACTTCCCCACCCGCCAGGTTCCATAACGCCCATTTTCCCATTGACCGCATCCCCCAGGCCGAAATCGTGGTATGATGGATTCGGACGAACGTCCGAACGAATTGTCGTCCCGCCGTGGTCCGGCCCCCTCGGTCGCAGCCCTTCGGCGGGGCGCCCGCGCCGATAGGAGGATGCAGCATGTCGAATTTCCTTGAGAAGACCCTGCAGTTCGGCCTGGGCCTGGCCGCCTACTCCAGGGAAAAGATCGAAGAACTGGTGGAGGAGATGGTCCGCCGGGGCGAAGTAGCCGGGAAGGACGCCCGGAAGCTGGCTGATGAACTGGTCGAAAAGGGCGAGGAACAGCGGAAGGAAATCCAGCGCCTGGTGGAGGAAGAAGTCCGGAAGGCCCTGGACGCCCTGGGCTATGTGAAGCGATCCAGCGTGCTGACCCAGGAGGACGTGGACCGCATCGTCCGGGAAAAAGTCGCGGAAACCCTCCGGCAGCGGGGCCTGGACCCCGACCGGGCCGGCGAGGCGGATGTCCGGACGGAGCCGGGCGACGTATCCGGCGGGACGGATTCCGATGACGCGATCCCGT
>JAKPNJ010000252.1 GCA_029548445.1 Bacillota bacterium
GCTTCCGGGCTCTTTGGCCATCATTTGCAGTTACACGTGTTCTTCAGGCTGCAGGCGGATCAACAGGCGGTTGACGGGTTGGCGGGGGGCGTCGGGGAACAGCGTGAAGGGCAGATCGGCAAATTCGATGACGATTTCAGACCGCCGCTCGGCCATGCGCTTGCCGGTGCGCAAAAAGATGGGCACGTTGGCCCAGCGCCAGTTGTTGATGTGCGCGCGCAGGGCCACGAAAGTTTCGGTGCCGCTGTCGGGCGGCACGTTCGCTTCCTGCAGGTAGCCCACAGCAGCCTCGCCACCCGATGCCCCGGCGGTGTACTGGCCGCGCACGGTGTCGCGCGCCACATCGGCCACCGTCATGGGGCGCAGCGAGCGCAGCACCTTCAGCTTTTCGTCGCGCACGGCATCGGGGTTGAGCGACACGGGCGGCTCCATGGCCACGATGCACAGCAGTTGCAGAAGGTGGTTTTGCACCATGTCGCGCAGGGCACCGGTGCCGTCGTAAAACCCCGCACGGCTGCCCACACCCACGCTTTCGGCCACGGTGATCTGCACACTTTTGATGAACGGGCTGCGCCACAGCGGCTCGAAAATGGTGTTGCCAAAGCGCAGCACCATGAGGTTTTGTACGGTTTCCTTGCCCAGGTAGTGGTCAATGCGGAAGACCTGGTCCTCCCGGAAGGCCGTCCGGACCAGCTGGTTCAGCTCCCGGGCCGATGCCAGGTCATGGCCGAAGGGCTTCTCGATGACGATCCGACGCCGGCCGTTCCCTTCGGCGGCCATCCCGGCCCCGGCCAGGTTCGCGCACGTGGGGCCGTAGTGTTCCGGCGCGGTGGCGAGATAATACAGCCGGTCCGCCGGGCCGTTCTCGGCGTCCACCAGGTGCGCCTGGAGCCGGGCGAAGTCCGCCGGGTCCTCCAGGTCGCCCCGAATGTAATCGACCCGCTCCGCGAACCGGGTCCAGGCCGCCTCGTCGACCCCGTGGACGCCCGTCAGGACGGATCCGCCGCCGAACCGGGCCACGCCGTCCCGCAGGCGTTCCAGGAAAAAGTCCCGGCTCCAGTCCCTCCGGGCGACCCCCAGGACCCGGAGCCGCGGGGGGAGCCGCCCCTTCCGCTCGTTCCCGTACAGGGCGGGAACCAGCTTGCGCCAGGTCAGGTCGCCGGACGCGCCAAAGATCACGAGGGTTACGGGGAGATCCTGGGCAGGGGCATCGGTCATGCGGGGTTCTCCTCCATCCTGCGGGCGGCGTCCCGGTCCAGGAACCAGGCCGCGTGGCCGGGATCGGGCCGGATCCGGGCGGCTGGAAGGGTCGGCGCCCCGGGCGAGGGGCCCAGGATCCGGGCCAGGACCGGCGCCTTGCCGGGCCCCGAGACGGCCAGGAAGACCTGTCGAGCGGCATTCAGGACCGGCAGGGACAGGCTGGTCCGGACCGGCGGGGGCTTGGGCGCCCCGGTCACCGCCACGACCCAGGACCGGGTCTCCCCCAGGGCGGGATGGCCGGGAAACAGGGACGCGACATGGCCGTCCTCCCCGACGCCCAGCAGGACCAGGTCGAACCGGGGCGGCGCCCCGGGCGACGGCGACAGAAAGTCGGCCAGCCGGGACGCATAGGCCGCGGCGGTCGACTCGGGGGATTCGAGAGGGTCCATCGGATGAATCCGGCCGTCCGGCACGCCGATCCGGCGCAACAATCCCTCCCGGGCCGTCCGGTCGTTGCGTTCGGGATGGTCCGACGGCACGAAGCGCTCGTCGACCCAGAAGACCTCCCATTGGGTCCCGTCCGGCCGCAGGCCGCCTGCTGCCGTCAGCCGGTCCTCCCCCTCGGCCAGCAGGTCCAGGGCGGACCCGCCGGGCAGGGCGACTGCAAACCGGCCCCGCAGCGCCACCGATTCCGCGGCGACCCGGGTCACCGCCCCGGCCAGGGCGTCCGCCAGGGCTGTCCGATCGGCCAGGATCCGGATGGTTCGGCCCATTCCCTCCCCCAATTCGCCGAAACAATCCCGCTCGTCCGGCCGGGCCCGTCCCCGGGCGATCCGGACGGCGGACATGTCTCGTGACTTGATTCTACCGCATGGGACGCCCTTCCGGCGAGTCCTCCCAGAAACGTTCCGAAAGTGCCCACATCCGGTCGATGGCGGCCGTGGACCGGGACCTTCGGCCCGGCATCCGGGGCCGGAACCGCTTGTAGTAGACCCAGGGGCTGTCGGGCA
Organism: Bacillota bacterium; assembly: GCA_029548445.1. GTDB lineage: Bacteria > Bacillota > Clostridia > Saccharofermentanales > UBA5734 > JAKPNJ01. The sequence goes on from JAKPNJ010000252.1 coordinate 2,211, forward strand.
GGGGGACCGCCGTGGCCAGGTACACCGCCGTGGCAGCGCCCTTTTCCGCCGACACGCCCCACCGACGGGCGAAACCCCAGAACCGGAAAAACACCCCCCGGGTCCGCTTGCCGCCCAGGTCCGTGTCGACCAGCCCGGGGTCCACGGCGAACGCCCGGAGCCGGTCCGAGGCCAAGCGCCGGTTGAACCCGTGGACAAACAGGACGTTCGCCAGCTTGGACTGCATATAGGCCTTGGCCGGGCCGTACCCCCGGGCCATCATGGGATCCCGCCACCGGACGAGGCCAATGGCGTGGGAGCAGGATGAGACGACCAGCAGGCGGCCGTCTCCCGAGGCGGCCAGGGCGTCCCGCAGCCGGAGTCCCATCCGGAAGGCGGCCAGGTGGTTGACCATGAACTGGGTTTCGACCCCGGGCTCCGATTCGACCCGCCGACTGGTGACAGTGCCGGCGCAGTACAGCAGCCGGTCCAGGCCGCCGCCCCGGGCCGCCAGGAGCGCCAGGATGCCGTCGCACACCCGGTCCACCTCCGCCCGGCGGGAGAGGTCGCCGCAGACGAACTGCAGCCCGGCCGCCCCGTCCCGGAGGCAGGGCTCCCGGAGAAGGACCTCCCGGGTTTCCCGGGCCCGGTTGTCGTTCCGGACGACGCCCACCACATCGAACCCCGCCCGCAGGATCCCCGCGGCCGCCGCCAGCCCGATTCCCGAGCCGATGCCCGTGATGACCGCCAGGGGACGACGGGGCCCATCCCGGTCGATGCGTGTCCCGTTCATGACGCCAGTTCCCTCCCCGCCCGGGCCTTCTGCCAGCGGCGCCCGACCAGGAAAGCCGACAGGGACGGCGGGGCGATGCGTCCCATATAGCCGACAAGACGCCCGCCGAGGCCGGGTACATAGACCGTCTTCCCCCGAAGGGACCGGTCCAGGGTCCGGGCGGCCACGGTGCCCACATTGAGGGTCGTCAGGCGGCCCGCCAGTCCCTGGGCCTCGATGGCCCGGACCAGGGCGGCATTGGAGGGAAGCCCGGCGGGACAGAGGGCCAGGACCCGGACCCCGCTGCCCCGGAGTTCCCGGTCCAGGGCGATGGAAAAGTCCAGGAGGAACCGCTTGGAGGCGGCGTAGGTCGCTTTTACGGGCATGGGCTGGAAGCCCGCAAGGCTCGAGACGTTGATGATCCGGAAGGTCCGCATGGGATCCCGGAAGGGCAGGGCCGCCCGGGTCATGGCCACCGTCGCCTCCACATTCACCCGGACGATGGTGCACAACTCCTCGCAGGTACGCTCCCCGAACGGCCCTTCGAAATCCAGTCCCGCCACGTTGATGGCCATGAACAGCCGAACCCCCTCGGCCTCCGCTTCCTGCCAGAACCGGTCCCGGTCCGCCGGACAGGCCAGGTCCGCCGCCAGGGCCAGGACTTCCACCCCGCCCATCCGCCGGAGCCCCTCGGCCAGTTCCCGGAGCCGGTCCGGGTCCCGGTCGGTCACCAGCAGGTCCCATCCCCGGGCGGCGCACTCCGCCGCAAAGGCTTTCCCCAGGCCCCCGACCGCGCCGGTTACGAGCACACGGCTTCGCATGGTCTTTCCCTCCTCGCTTCGATCCCCTTGTCCGCTTCGATTCCCCTTTTGGCTTTCCCGTTGTCCGGCGCCGTCCCGGCCCCCTCCAGTCCGCACAACCGTTCGGAGACGGTCCAGAGCCGGTCGATGGCGTCGGGCCGCAGGGAGGCGGCCGAGGGCCGGATCGGGTGCCCGTCCTTGTAGTAGTCGTAGGGCCCCGTGGGGGCGGCAGGCGCGAGGCAGATCCGGATCGCTTCGGCGGCGCCCTGCTCGGGGGAGACGCCCTTCCGCCTCCTGGAGTCCCAGAGACGCCGCACCAGGCCGGAGGTGGACTTGGCACCGATGTCCGTATTCACAAGCCCCGGATCCACGGCATAGGCCCGCAGCCGGTCCGACGCGAACCGCCTGTTGAAGCCATGGACGAAAAGCACGTTGGCCAGCTTGGACTGCATGTAGGCCGCCAGGAGATGGTACCGTCGGCGGCGCATCAGGTCGTGCCACCGCATGCGTCCCTGGTAGTGGGATCCCGAGGAGACCACCAGCAGTCGCCCATCCCCGGAGGCCGACAGGGCCTCCCGAAGCCGGAGCCCCATCCGAAAGGCGGCCAGGTGGTTGACGGCGAACTGGGTTTCATAGTCGTCCTCGGTAGCCGTATACCAGCTGGTCACAGTCCCGGCGGCATACAGCAGCCGATCCAGCCGCCCGCCGCAGTCGTCCTGGAGAATCGACAGGATCTCGTCGCAGATCCGGTCGGCCTCCCGCTGCCGGCCCAGGTCACCGGCGACAAGTCGAAGACGGGCGTCCGGCACGTCCGACAGGATCCGTTCCCTGGTTTCCTCCGCCCGCTTCCCGTTTCGCACGACACCCACCAGGGCATACCCGGCCCGGGCCAGGCCCAGGGCCGCCGCCAGCCCGATTCCCGATCCGACGCCCGTAACCACGGCCACCGGCCGAAAGGCGTCTCCCCTGTCGTTTATTTCGTTTTCCTGCATCGCGTTCATGATGGGTCCCCGATCCTTTCGATGGAGATGACGCCCCGGCGGCTTTTAACGCCGTCCGGCACGGACTGGTAATGGTCCGGCGACAGCCGGATGGGGCCGGTCCCGGTCCGGACGAACAAGTCGTCCGCCGGCACGTCGATGTCGACGGCGCCGCCTTGGGTCACGATCCGGATCGACGGCACGGCAAAGGATTCCGGCACTCCCACCTCGATATCCGTTACGCCCTCGTGGATGGCCAGGATGCGGAAGAGGGGCATCCGGCCGTTGTCCTGCTCCGCGACGACCAGCGTCCCGTCCGACTCGGCCACAAACAGGCGGACCCAGTCCGGAACGTCGCCCAGGACCCGGATGGATGTACCGGGAATCCGGACGACCCGGATCCGGCTGTTCCGGCCCTGGACCTGGATGGTTCCGATCCCGGCGGCGTCGAAGGCGGGCTCCGCATGGACCGTGGACCGGGGCGCCATGCTGTTCCAGAGACTGAAATAATCATAGGCCAGGCCGGTCCCTGCCAGGAGCACCACGCCGGTCCACAGGACAGCGGCCACCAGCAAAGCGCCCGTCGTTCGGAGGAGGCGCCGGGGTTTCCTTTCCTTCGGGGCAGCGAACGTTCCAGCCCCGGTGGCCCTGGTGGCCGCGGAGGCCATACCGGCTGCGCCGCCCGACCCCCGGGAGGCCCGCAGCATCCGGACGGTCAGGCGCCCCAACCGGTTGCCGGCGGCCCACAGCAGCCATCCGGCGCCGACCAGGAGCCCGACGGCAGCCAGCAGGACCCCGGCATACCGGACGCCGGCCTCCGGCACCGGCGACACGACGCTGGCCAGGTCGTCCATGGCCACCCAACCGGCCGCCGGCACGGCCAGGAACAGGAGAAATCCGCCCAGGTAACAAGTCATGCCGGCCAGGAAGGGAACCAGGGACGCAAGGGAAAGGGCCACCCGCCCCGCCAGGGGGGCGGTCCGGCCCAGGGTTTTCCTGGCAGCCGTCGCCAGCCGGAAGGGACCCGGCCGGCGCTCGGCTTCCCGGAGGGATCGCTCCGCCAGGGATAGGGCGGCTACGGCCCCGGGCTCGCCCAGCCGGGCCAGGACCTCCGCCTCGGGCTTCCCGGCCTCGACAGCGTCGGCGAGGAATTCCTCGTAAAAGGCAACCAGGGCCTCCGCCTCGGCCCGGTCTCCTTCGGAAGCCGGGAGTCCCAGGGCGGCCCGGAGCCCGTCGAGCCAGGCGGCGGCCGCCGGCGAAGGGGAGCCGGCCGGCCGGCCGGATGTATCATCGTGTCTGTCCATTCCGTTCGACCTCCTCCACGATCCGGTCGATCAGCCGCCGGAGCTCCTTCAGTTCGTCCAGGCCGGACACGAGCCGCCTCCGGCCTTCCGGCGTAATCCGGTAGTACTTCCGCAGCCGTCCCCCGTGCTCCACGGGATAGGTATCCAGCAGCCCCTGCTCTTCCAGCCGCCGCAGAACCGGGTACAGGACCGTTTCCGCGATGGGGACCACCTGGCCGATGCTCTCGGTCAGGCTGTACCCATATCCGTCCTTCTCCAGCAGGGCCGCCAGCACCAGGGAATCGAGCATGCCCTTTTTCAACTGCGCATCCATGTCATCACCTGCCTGTCGTTATTATGCATTGATTAGTATTGTTCGTCAAGCATTATTTTTCTTCGGTCAACATATTTCCATCCTCGCCTGCAGTCCGTGGGCGGACAGGCCGCAGGGAGGCAGGCAGCCCCGGGGGACTGCGCAAAAACAACCCGGCCTTCCTGTCGGGGGGCCGGGCTGTCATGACCGGAAGAGGGGGGCGCGTCAGGTGTATTCGGGCAGGAAGGCCGCGTGGGCCTCGAAGAGGTCGTCGCAGAGGGCGCGGATGTCGTCAGGGGACAATTCCGCCGCCGTGTGGGGGTCCAGCATGGCGGCCTGGTAGACGGCTTCCTTCTTCCGCGTGACCGCGGCCTCGATGGCCAGCAGCTGCGGGTTGATGTTGGTCCGGTTCATGGCGGCGCAGATCTCGGGCAGGTCGCCG
>JAKPNJ010000347.1 GCA_029548445.1 Bacillota bacterium
TCCAGGACCTGGTCCACCACCTCCACCGGGCGGGCGTCGGGCCGGTCCACCTTGTTGATGACCACCACCGGGGACAGGCCCATGCCCAGGGCCTTCCGCAGCACGAACCGGGTCTGGGGCATGGGGCCGTCGTAAGCATCCACCACCAGCAGGACCCCGTCCACCATCTTCAGGACCCGCTCCACCTCGCCGCCGAAATCCGCATGGCCGGGGGTATCCACGATGTTGATGTGCAGCTCCTCGTAGCGGACGGCGGTGTTCTTGGCCAGGATCGTGATGCCCCGCTCCCGTTCCAGGTCGTTGGAGTCCATGACCCGCTCCACCACCTGCTCGTTGCCCCGGAAGATCCCGCTCTGGCGCAGCATGGAATCCACCAGGGTGGTCTTCCCGTGGTCGACGTGAGCGATGATGGCGATGTTTCGGTACTGCGGAACCGGCTGCTTCACGGGTGGACTACCTTTCCTTCCTCTCGCGCTCCCGGTATATGAACCGGATGGGCGTCCCCTCGAACCCGAAGTTGTGCCGGAGCTGGTTTTCCAGGTGGCGTTCGTAGGAGAAGTGCATCCGTTCCCGGTCGTTGAGGAAGAAGACGAATTCGGGCGGGCGGATGCCCACCTGGGTGGCGTAGTAGATTTTCAGGCGGCGTCCCCGGTCGGTGGGGGGCGGGGTCATGGCCATGGCCTCTCCCAGCATGTCGTTCAGCATCCCGGTGGACAGCCGGAGGGACGCCTGCTCGAATACGTGGCGCACCAGTTCCAGGACCCTGGGTACCCGCTGGCCGGTCTTCGCCGAGATAAAGGCCACCGGGGCATACTGCATGAAGGCCAAATCCTTCCGGATCCGCTTCTCGTATTCCTCCAGGGTGCCCGTGGCCTTCTCGGGCAGGTCCCACTTGTTCACCAGCAGCACCGAGGCCTTGCCCTGGTTGTGGGCGTAGCCCGCGATCTTGGTGTCCTGTTCCGTGACGCCCTCCGTGGCATCCAGGAGGATCAGGCACACATCCGCCCGCTCCACGGCCGCCAGGGCCCGGATGGTGCTGTACCGCTCGACGTCGTCCTCGATGCGTCCCCGTTTCCGGAGGCCTGCCGTGTCGATGAGGACGATGCGCCCCTCCGGGGTATCCAGGATGGAGTCGATGGCGTCCCGGGTCGTGCCCGGGATGTCGGAGACGATGGTCCGTTCCTCCCCCAGGAGCCGGTTCACCAGGGACGACTTGCCGGCGTTGGGCTTGCCGATGACCGCCACGTGGATCGTGTCCCGCTCCTCGTCCTCCTCGTGGGGCTCGTCAGGAAAGTGGGCCAGCACCGCGTCCAGGAGGTCCCCGAAGCCCAGGCCGTGCTGGGATGACACCGGATGGAGGTCACCCAGGCCCAGGTTGTAGAACTCGTACACTTCCTGGGGGGTGTCCCCGATCCGGTCGACCTTGTTGACGGCCACCACCACGGGCTTGCGGGATTTCCGGAGCATGGCCCCGATATCCTGGTCGGCGGCGGTCAGCCCGGTTTTCATGTCCACCATGAAAAGGATCACGTCGGCGGTCTCGATGGCCAGTTCGGCCTGGGCCCGCATCTGCCGGAGCAGCGGATCCGTCGTCCGGGGCTCGATGCCGCCGGCTTCGG